>JAFTGG010000094.1 GCA_017458025.1 Oscillospiraceae bacterium
CTCGCGGCCTTCCCAGCCGTTGTACTTCTCGACCAGCGCGTAAGGCAGCTCGTAGTGCGAGATCGTCACCAGCGGCTCGATGCCGTGTTTTTTGCAGCAGTCGAAGACCCTGTCATAGAACGCGAGGCCCGCCTCGTTGGGCTCGCTCTCCATGCCGGTGGGGAAGATGCGCGTCCAATTGATGGACGTGCGGAACACCTTAAACCCCATCTCCGCGAACAGGGCGATGTCCTCCTCATAGCGGTGGTAGAAGTCGATCGCCTCATGGGACGGATAGAGCGTGCCCGACTCGATCTCCGCCGTGACGCGCTTGCTGACCTTGGCGCTGCCGGTGGTGCAGTGGTCGGGCACGGAATCGCCCTTGCCGTCCACGTTCCACGCGCCCTCGAATTGGTTCGCGGCCACCGCGCCGCCCCAGAGAAAGTCTTTTCGTAAAATTGACATAGTTCCTCCTTCTTACTCGACGGTGATGGGCTTCTCGCCCACCTTGGTTTCGCCGCCCGTGACCGGCCCGATGCTGACATAGTCGTCAGGATTGGCGACGAAGGCCGGCGCATAGCGCCGCTTGCCCGCGCCGCCGGCCGCGCGGACGGTCTTTTGAGAGGCCGCCGCGCAGTCCGGCGCCATGTGATACGCTCCTTACGATTTTGACAGCTTCGCGCGAATCATCGGACGCACATGCCATTCAGAACATCAATTATATTAATGGAATATATTTCAAAAATCAACAGGTAATTCAAGACGCGACGCCCAATGTCCTTTGGCAGGACGGCGCGCGCCGTACGCACTATCCGACCATTCCGCCGACGGTGGAATACTCGCTGACCGAGCGCGGCAAGGCGGAAAAGGCCCGCCATTGGGGTATGCCGGCATTTTTTAAGCAAGGGCTAATGCCCGGGCATGCCGCTTCGCAATATCTCCACCGTCCGGCGCAGCGTATCCGCCTCGCCGGTGTTGCCGGGGAAGATCACATAGGGAATGTCGGGGAACTTGCTCTCGGGTCCGAGCCGCCACACCGGAATGCCCGGGCGGATCTGACCCAGCACGTCCGCGCGTCTGACTCGCAGCGCCTTGACGCCCACGTCGCTGGACGTGATGCCGCCCTTGGCGACCACGAAAGCGGGCGTGACGCGCAAGCGCTCGACCAACGCGCAAACGCCCTCCGATATCTTGACGGAACGGCGCAGCGCATCCTCGCCGCTCTCGCCCTCTACCCTTAAAAGCGTCCGATTCGTATAGCACACGGCGGTCCTCCCGGAACGGAGGGCCGCTTCTATTTCGGCAACGCTCCGGTTGATCTCGGCGTCGAACGCCCCGTCGCCGTCCAGCACCAATTCGGAGCGGAACGCAACGCCCACCGCATCGGGCAGCGCCAGCAGCGCGTCTAACTGCTCCGTGGTCTTTCGCGTGTGGCTGCCGACAATCACAACGCCGCCGTTTCGGGTTTCCCGCGCAAGCAGCTCCGGCCCTGTGAGCAGCGGGCGGTCAGAGACGCCGCCCAAGATCTTGACAAGGCCCGCGGCGCTTCGGAACAGAAACTCCTTTCCCCGCGCGATCGCGCGGTAGAGCGCGACGCAAAACACCTTGAGGTCGCAGTCGTCGACGGCGTTCACCACGATCTTTCCGAAGCCATGCGCCGCCATCAACTGCTCGCAGACGCCGTCGATATCCATGCGGCGCAGCGCCCCGAGCGTCACGCAGCAGACCGTGTCCGCGGGATAAGCCCCTGCGGTCTTTTCCTCGATATACTCCCGCAAATCGGACGAACGGTAGCCAAACGTCGCGTCGCGGGCAAACTCCGTGTCGCCCGCCGGCACCAGCTCGCCGCCGTACCGGACGTAGTGGACGTTGTCAATGGTGAATCGCCCGCCCTCTTTAAAATACGGGCAAAGCACCTCGCCGTCCATGACGGGGCCGCCCGCTTTCTCCGTTTCCCGCCGGAGCGTCTCCGTCTCCAGCGGATAGTGTCCCCGCAGGGTGGAATCGCAGCGGCTGATCAGCAGGTACGGCGTCCCCGCCTCGCGCGCCGCTTCCGCGACGTTGCGCGCAATTTCGCGGTGCGCCGCGGCGGTCTGCTCCGCCGTAAAGCTGCGGGAGTTCGTCAAGATATAGAACAGCTTGTTCGTCTCCGCGAAGCCCTGCCGAATACTCTCCGGCGACCAATCCGTGTACACAGAGACGTCATGCACCGTCTGCACGCCCGTCGGGTCGTCGTCCAGCACGACCAGCTTCCTGCCGCTTGCCGCCAGCTCGCGTTGGAGCAGCGCGTCCACAACGGCTTCGTCCACGTCCGGATAGCGCCGGAGGACTGCCGTGCCGATGATTGGTTCGTTCACGCGTTTCACCCCTTTTGATGCTGCGTCCATTGTACGAAACGCTCCGCTTTTCGTCAAGAATCTCATGGAATATCCTGTCTTAACGCGTTCTTTATCGGCGAGCGGCACAAAAAGCCTTTCCAAAATTTGGAAAAACCGCCGAAACAGTGTTAAAAAATAAACAATTATTGACAGTTCATCTTCGCTAGTTATATTGTTGTATTACAACATTACAAACAGACAAGAGCCTAAGTTTCCTTGCCTCTCTTTTGTATCTATCCGGAGGACCGGATAAAAATAAAATAAAAAACAGGAGGACAAACATGAAAACGAAGACCATGAAGAGACTTGCAGCCCTCGCGCTGGCAGTGGTGATGGTGCTCGGCATGGCTGCCTGCGGCAGCAGCGGCAGCGGCAGTGCCGGCAGCAGCACGGGCACCGCGACCACCGGCAGCGGCACCGCCACGACCGCGGCGCCCGCCAACAATGGCCAGAAGTACACCATCCGCATCGGCCACAGCGACACCACCGCAAACCTGATCCACATTTCCCTGGAGCATTTCGCCGCCGCCGTCAACGAGCGCACCAACGGCCAGGTCGAGGTCCAGATCTTTGCCTCCGAGCAGCTCGGCTCCAACGCCGAGATGATCGAGATGGTCGAGATGGGCTCCCTCGACGCCATGATGCTCCCCTCCGGCCAGCAGGCGAACTACTGCCCGAAGTTCAAGGCGCTGAGCCTTCCGTTCCTGTTCTCTGACTACGACCACGTCTACAAGGTGCTCGACGGCGAGATCGGTCAGGAGCTGCTCGAAGGCCTTTCCGACCACAACATGATCCAGCTCGCCTATTGGGAGAACGGCCTGCGTCAGTTCACCAACAACGTGCGCCCGATCAACACCCCCGCCGACATGAACGGCCTCAAGTTCCGCACGCCTGAGGACGCGCTGACCGTCGCGATCTTCGCCGCTTACGGCGCTTCCGCTTCCCCGTTCGCTTTCTCCGAGCTGTACCTCGCGCTTCAGCAGGGCACGTTTGACGGTCAGGAGAACCCCGTCGCGAACATCTACGCCAACAACTTCCAGAACGTCCAGAAGTATCTGACCATGGTGAACTATCAGTATCAGCCCAAGGACATGATCTTCTCCCTCACCACCTGGAACAAGCTCCCCGCCGACCTGCAGCAGATCATTCAGGAAGCCGCCATTGAGTTCGGCGCCGAGCACCGTCAGGCGATCCGCGACAACGAGGACGCACAGCTTGCCGAGCTGAAGGCCGCCGGTATGGAGGTCGGTTATCCCGACACCGCTCCGTTCATTGAGCAGGCGCAGAGCGTGTACTCCGACTTCTATGCGCAGTATGACTGGGCGCAGGATCTGGTCGCGCGCATCAACGCTCTTAAGTAACGCCTTTTTGCGGGGAGGCACGGCGGCGTGCCGTGTCTCCCCTTCTCCTCCCCGGCTTCAAAAACGATACGAGAGGTGAAGCATGAAAACAGCCATCCATAAGTGCAGCCTGATACTCGATAAGATCTGCGCGGCAATCACCGGTTTCCTTCTGGTTGCTCTGTGCCTGATCATCGACTATTCAGTCATTATGCGCAAGATTTTTAACAGCCCCGTCACCTGGCAGTACGAGCTGACGCTTGTCGGCCTCTGCTGGGTCACCTTCATCGGCATGCCGATGACCTTCCACAAGGTCGAACACATGCGCCTGACCTTCGTCACCGACAAGCTCAAGCCCAGTGTGTGGCGCGTCTACATGGACGTTATCGACGTCCTGCTGATCGTGTTCCTCGTCGCCGGCATCGTCAACAGCATCCAGGTCGTGCAGAACGCCTGGCCGCAGTTCTATCAGACGGTTCCCTTTATGCGCCGCGGCTACTACTATATGTCCTTCCCCATCGGCGCCGCGATCTCGGTCATCCATTTGATCGACATCATTTTGAACCGGAAATCGAATCAGGCGCCCACGGCACAGAAAGATGAGGAGGTGGCGGTATGAACTTCAGCTTCGGCGTTTTGGTCCTGATGCTCGTCGGCGGCTTTCTGCTGCTGATGGTCCTCGGCGTGCCCATCGCGTTCGCGCTCGCCATCGCGGCGCTGTTCACCTGCGCCGTGACCGGACAGTTCCCCGTCTACGCGATCTTCCACCGCTTCATCGGCAACGCGAGCTCCTATACGCTGCTCGCCATCGCCTTCTTCATTCTCGCCGCCAAGCTGATGAACACCGGCGGCGTCACGCGCAAGATCTTCCGCGCCTGCTCCGCGTGGGTCGGCGCGATCCCCGGCGGCCTCGGCCACGCGAACGTCCTCGCGTCCATCGTTTTCTCCGGCATGAGCGGCTCCGCCGTCGCCGACGCGGGCGGTCTCGGCCAGATCGAGATCGACGCGATGAACAAGGAGGGCTTCGACCCCGACTTCTCCGCCGCCGTCACCGCCGCTTCCGCCACGATCGGCCCCATCATTCCGCCGAGCATCCCGATGGTCGTCTACGGCATGATGTCCGAGGTCGACGTCGGCCAACTGTTCATCGGCGGCGTCACGCCGGGCCTGCTGCTCGCGCTCGCGACCAGCGTGCTCGTGTTCTTCATGGCGAAAAAGCGCAACTACCCCGTCCATAAGTTCAGTTGGAAAGAGGTCTGGATCTCCACCAAGGAAGCGTTCCTGTCCCTGCTGACGCCGGTCATCATCATCGGCGGCATCTGGACGGGCGTGTTCAGCCCGACCGAGGCGGCGTGCGTCGCGGCGACCTACGCTTTCATCCTCGCCGTCATCGTCTATCACGAGATGGGTTGGAGCGAGGTCAGGCAGGCGCTGATCGACACCGCGCGCGACAGCGCGGGCATTCTCTGCATCATCTGCGGCGCGGCGGCGTTTAGCTGGCTCGTCACGATGCTGGGCATGACGCAGGCGCTGAGCAACGCGCTCGTGTCGCTGACCGACAACAAGTACGTCATGCTGCTGATCCTGAACATCGCGTTCCTGCTCATCGGCATGTTCATGGAGGCGCTCGCCGCCATGACCATCACGCTGCCGTTCCTCGTGCCCCTGATGGGCGTTTACGGCATTGATCCGCTCCACCTCGGCGTCGTGCTGGTGCTGAACCTGATGATCGGCCTCTGCACCCCGCCGGTCGGCACGAGCCTGTTCATCTGCGCCAAGAGCGCGGGCATCTCCATCGAAAAGATGTATAAGGCGATCCTGCCGTTCCTGATCCCGCTGCTGATCGTGCTGTTCCTCATCACCTATGTCCCGACTCTCGTCACCTGGCTGCCGAGCCTGATGTGACGGCGGCGCGGATAAAGAGTTTGACGCTCATGAGCTGAAATGGTATAATTGTCTGACAACATGATTGTGAGGTAATTCTATGAAATCTTTCAGCCCTGTATCCAGCAACAAGCTCTATATCCAGATCTATAACCAGATTCATGACGCGATCATTTCCGGCCAATATGAGGTCGGAGACCGGCTGCCGAGCGAAAAGGATCTGTGCGCGATGTTCAACGTCAGCCGCGTTCCCGTGCGAGAAGCGCTGTCCGCGCTGGAGCTCAACGGCCTCGTCGACTCCATGCAGGGCGCCGGCGTCTATGTCAAGCGGACGACGCCCGAGAAGGACGATTGGACCCACGAGGTCGAACCGCAGGACATCATTCGCGCGCGAATGGTGCTGGAGCCGGACATCGCTCGGCTTGCGGCGGAGCAGATCAACGAGGAACAACGCGCGGAGCTCCGCGACATCATCGAGCGCTTCAAGGAGGAAGCGGATGAGGACGTCTACACGACGACGGTCGATAAGGAGTTCCACCTCTTTCTCGCGAAAACGAGCGGCAACACGCTTTACGTCATGATGATGGAAATGGTCTTCAAGACCATGGAGCAGCGGATGTGGGAGCTGATCCTCAGCCGCACCGTCGCAACCAAAAAATATCGAGAGCAAAACAACCGCGAACATCTCCATATCGCTCAGGCAGTGCTCGACGGCCGCGCCGACGACGCATACGCCTTTATGAAAGATCACATGGAGCAGTTGTATGAGCGGTATTGGAGTTGAACGCGCACTTTTAACAAAAAAGGAGCGTTTTTCATGAGAGAGCAACTCTCCGTCAAAGACCTGCAAAACAAATGCGTCGACCTCAAGAAGCATGTGGTCGACATGATCTATAAGGCGCAGTCCGGACACCCCGGCGGCTCGCTGTCCGTCGCGGAGTTCGTGACCGCCTGCTATTGGCACGAAATGGACGTCGATCCGAAGAACCCCCGCTGGGAGGACCGCGACCGCTTCGTGATGTCCAAGGGCCACGTCTGCCCCGCGCAGTACGCGGCGCTGGCAATGAAGGGCTTCTTCCCGATGGAAACCCTTGACACCCTGCGCAAGGAGGGTTCTCCCCTGCAGGGCCACCCGTCCATGAACAAGTGCCCCGGCATCGACATCTCCACCGGCTCGCTCGGACAGGGCCTCGCCTGCGGCGTCGGCATGGCGCTGGCGGCGAAGATGGACAGCAAGGACTACCGCGTCTACGTCGCCGTCGGCGACGGCGAGGCGCAGGAGGGCGAGATCTGGGAGGCGGCGAACACCGCCCACAAGTACGGTCTCGACAACCTCGTGGTATTCGTGGACTTCAACAACCTCCAGATCGACGGCACCTGCGACGAGGTCATGCCGAACGGCGACCTCGGCGCAAAGTTCCGCGAGTTCGGCTTTGACACCTACGAGATCGACGGCAACGACATGGAGCAGATGGTCGCGGCGCTGAATCTGGCGCGCGCCGTCAAGAACGGCCGCCCCAAGTGCATCTACGGCCACACGGTCAAGGGCAAGGGCGTCTCCTACATGGAGAACGTCTGCTCGTGGCACGGCGTCGCGCCGAACGAGGCCGAGTGGAAGCAGGCGCTCGCTGAGCTCGATACTCAGTACGTCAAGTAAGGGAGGGTGCAGCAATGAGTGAAGTCATGAAGAAAGCGACCCGCGACGGCTTTGGCGAAGCCATCGTCGAGCTGGGCAAGGAAAATAAAAACATTCTCGTCGTCGACTGCGACATCGGCAAGTCCTGCAAGACGACGCAGTTCATCAAGGAGCTGCCCGAGCAGCACGTCAACGTCGGCATCGCGGAGCAGAACGGCGCGGGCGTCGCGGCCGGTCTCGCGACCTGCGGCAAGATTCCGTTTGTCGTCACCTATGCGGCGTTCGGCTCGATGCGCATGTGCGAGATGATCCGCCAGGAGATCTGCTACCCCAACCTCAACGTCAAGATCGCCTGCTCCCACGGCGGCGTAACGCCGGCGAACGACGGCGCGAGCCATCAGGCCATCGAGGATATGGGCATCATGCGCACGCTCCCCAACATGACCGTCGTCATGCCCGCGGACTACGTCTCCGCGAAGAAGCTGGTCAAGGCGGCCGCCGCCTATGTCGGCCCGATGTTCCTGCGCTTCACGCGCGACGCGATCCCCGTCATCTATGACGACAGCGCGGAATTTGAGATCGGCAAGGCGCACCTCGTGCGCGACGGCAAGGACGTGGCGATCATCGCCAACGGCGACACCGTCCGTCTCGCGATCGACGCGGCGAAGGAGCTGGAAGCCAAGGGCGTCAGCGCCCGCGTGGTGGATATGCACACCATCAAGCCGCTGGACGTCGCCTGCGTCACCGACTGCCTTGAGAACATCGGCAAGATCATCACGGTCGAGGACCACAACATCATGAACGGCCTCGGCAGCGCTGTCTGCGAAGTCGCGGCGGAGCTCGGCAAGGGCAAGGTCAAGCGCGTCGGCATACAGGATCAGTTCGGCGAGAGCGCGCCCTATGACCGCCTGCTCGCGAAGAACGGCGTCACGGTCGAAGACATCGTAAAGATTGCGCAAGAGCTGTAATAATAGGAGGATTTTTCCAACATGAAAATCGGATTTGTCGGCTGCGGCGCGATCGGCAGCTGCTACGCGAGCTATCTCATCTCCAAGCACGAGGTCTGCGTGCTGGACACCTATGCGCCCGTCATCGACGCGGTGAAGGAAAACGGCATTCTCGTGGACAAGAACGCCCCCGGCCACGGCAACGGCGAGACAGTCTCTGTCCGTCCGGCGCTGGCAACTACCGACCCGAAGGAAATCGGCGTTTGCGACCTGGTCGTCGTGTTCGTCCATTATCAGTACCTCGAATCGGCCATGCGCAACGCGCTGCCGATGGTCGACGGTCACACGATGGTCCTCTGCCTGCAAAACGGCTACGGCAACTATGACGAGATCGCCAAGGTCGTCCCCGAGGAGCAGATCATCATCGGCAACACCGCCTTCGGCGCGACGCCCGTCGCCCCCGGCCATGTCAACCACACCGGCTACGGCGCGACGAATATGGGCTCGCCGAAGGCCCCGATGGTGAAGGTCGAGGAGGTCGCCGAGGCGTTCCGCATCGCGGGGCTTGAGACCGACGTGCACGAGAACGTGATGAACGCGATCTGGCACAAGCTGTCCGCCAACTGCTGCATCAACGGCGTCAGCGCCCTGCTGGGTACGCAGAACGGCTTCATCAACGGCAACGAGTACGCCCGTGAGACGGCGAAGCTGCTGTGCAAGGAGGCTATCGAGGTCGCCAACGCCGCCGGCTGCACGCTGGATTACGAAACGGAGCTGGAGCACGTCTTCGAGGTCTCCCGCATGACCGACGAGACCATCAGTTCGATGGTGCAGGACGTCAACCGCCATCGCGAGACCGAGATCCGCATCATCAACGGCGCGGTGAGCAAGCTCGGCAAGGAGCATAACATCCCCACGCCGTGCAACGACCTGATCTTGAACCTCGTGCTCGCCAAGCAGTCCCTCTATCTCGGCAGATAACACGCCAGCAAACCGACAACGCCCCGGCAGCTTTCCCTGCCGGGGCGTTCCACTAGAAAGGAATATCGTATGAAAATCGTTGTTTTGGACGGCCACACCGAAAACCCCGGCGATCTGAGCTGGGCGGGGCTCGAAGCGCTCGGCGAGCTGAAGGTCTATGACCGCGTCTCCTACGAGGAGTCGCCGAAGATCGCCGAGGCCATCGGCGACGCGGAGATCGCCATCGTCAACAAGACGCCCATCTCCCGCGAAACCATCGACAAGTGCCCCAATTTAAAGTACATCGCCGTGCTCGCGACCGGCTACAACGTCGTCGACGTGGCGTATGCCAGGGAGAAGGGCATCCCCGTGTCGAACGTCCCCGTCTACGGCACGCGCTCGGTGAGCCAATTTGCCATCGCGCTGCTGCTCGAAGCCTGCCACCACATCGGCCACCACAGCGACGCGGTGCATGCGGGCAAGTGGGAGCACAACGACGATTGGTGCTTCTGGGACTATCCGCTCATCGAGCTGGCGGGCATGACCTACGGCCTGCTGGGCTGCGGCAACATCGGCATCCACACCGCCGAGATCGCCAAGGCGCTCGGCATGCACGTCATCACCTACGACGCCAAGCAGACCGACGAAGCAAAGGCGCTGGGCGTCGAGTACGTCACGCTCGACGACCTGTTTGCGCGCTCCGACGTGCTGGGCCTTCAGATGCCGCTGTTCCCCTTTAACACCGGCATCATCAACAAGGAGAACATCGCCAAGATGAAGGACGGCGTCATCATCATCAACAACTCCCGCGGCCAGATGGTGGTGGAGCAGGACCTCGCCGACGCGCTGAACTCCGGCAAGGTCGCCTGCGCGGCGCTGGATGTGGTCTCCACCGAGCCGATCCACGGCGACAACCCGCTGCTGAAGGCAAAAAACTGCATCATCACGCCGCATATGTCCTGGGGCGCGAAGGGCAGCCGCCAGCGCATCATGGACACGACGGTCGAGAACGTAAAGTCCTACCTCGCGGGCGCGCCGCTCAACGTCGTCAACAAGTAAGATGAAGAAGATCATCGTTATTTCCGACTCGTTCAAGGGCACTCTTTCGAGTCAGGAAATCTGTGACATCGCGCGCGAAATCGTCCCGCGCGTCCTTCCCGGCTGTGCCGTCGACGCGATCCCTGTCGCCGACGGCGGCGAGGGTACGGTCGCCTGCTTCATCGACGCCATCGGCGCAAAACCGGTAAGCGTACTCGTCGGCGGCCCTTACGGAGAGGCGGTCGAAGCGGTCTATGCCCGCAAGGATGAAAACGCGGTCGTCGAGATGGCGAGCGCGGCCGGACTGCCCCTGGTCGGCGAGCGGAAGGACCCGTCGGCGACAACCACCTACGGCGTGGGCGCGCTGATCCGCCACGCGGTGGAGCACGGCTGCACAAACGTTCTGCTGGGGCTTGGCGGCAGTTGCACGAACGACGGCGGCTGCGGCTGCGCCGCGGCGCTGGGCACGAAGTTCTTCGACGCGGACGGCAAGGAGTTCGTTCCCGTCGGCGGCACGCTGGAACGTATCGCGCGCATCGACAACAGCGAAGCGGAGCGGCTGCTCGCGGGCGTGACGCTGACGCTGATGTCGGACGTGGACAACCCGCTTTGCGGCGAGCGCGGCGCGGCGCGC
>JAFTGG010000095.1 GCA_017458025.1 Oscillospiraceae bacterium
ACGCGAGGCCATCTCAGAGCAATAAATCTTTGGCAGTCAGAGCCATGCGACCCAACTGCATCATGCGGTATTAGCGGCCGTTTCCAGCCGTTATTCCCCACTCCAAGGCAGGTTCCTCACGCGTTACTCACCCGTCCGCCACTTTCCTCCGCTTCCATTGTCCGAAAACTCTTTCCACGGATTCTCGTTCGACTTGCATATGTTAAGCACGCCGCCAGCGTTCGTCCTGAGCCAGGATCAAACTCTCAATAATATCGTATCTTAAAGGCTCTTGCCTCTAAAATCGCTTATCGAGCTATTTGTCATAGCTTCATAAAACTTCGCTCCCCCGCAGGTAATTGACTCAACCCCGCGAGGTCGCCTTTCCGGCGCCTGTTATGGCGCCGCTTTCTGGTGCTTGTCTGTTCTTCGTTGTTTAATTTACAAGGTACTCGCTCCCGAGCGGAGCCTGACTACAATAGCACAGCCATAACGACTTGTCAAGGGGAATTTTACATAACTCAGAAAAATTTTTTACGACGCCATAGCGCTGTAGCGCATCAGCAGCAGCGCGACCTGCGCGCGGCTGATTGCCTGAGGCGGATACCAAACACATTCGTCCTCGGCGATAAGCCCGCTTTTCCACGCCCAATCAATCGCGGCGCGCCCGTAGTCGGACACCTTGGAGGCGTAGGGATAGTTGAGCAGAGAGCCGTCCGTCACAGGTTCGCCCGCGACGCGGTAGAGCCCGACGAGCGCCTGTTCGCAGGTCATGTATTCGCCCGCGCCGAAGACGCCGGGGTCAATCTCCGTCATCAGCCCGCGGTTCGTAACCCATGCCACCGCATCAAAATACCAACTGTCCGCCGGCACGTCCTCGAAGCGTTCGCGCGGCGTGACCGGCACGCCGTTGGTAAAGCGGTAGAGAATGGACGCGAAGGACTCGCGCAGCATGCCGAACTCCGGATGAAAAATCGGCTCGTTTCCCTCGCCCGTCATCAGCCCCGTCGACACGGCAAAGTTGACGGCGTTGGCATACCAACTGTCGTAAGCGACGTCTGTAAACGTATAGGTCTCCTCCGGCTCGCCCTCCCGCGAAACAATCACGTTGACGCCGCCCTCCGCGTTCTCTTCCATGCGTCCGAGCGTAACGCCGTCGCCAAGGCGAATGATCGCCATCGACTGCGTATCGTCCTCGCTCTCCGCCGCGAGCTGCTCCGCGGCCAAAGCAGCGTTTGCCGCAGCTTCCTCCGCTTCTTTCCGAACCTGATTGTGGATCAGCACGACCGCCAGGACCGCCAGCGCCAGCAGCACGACCCGTTTGATAAGTTTTTTCATGGTAGGACCAGCAGCTCCTTGGGGGCGCGATGGATATTCTCACATCCGCCCTCTTTGATGATGATAACGTCCTCGATGCGCACGCCGAACCTGCCCGGGATATAGATGCCCGGCTCGGCGGAGATCACAGCGCCCGCCGGCAGCGGTTCTTTGTAGGTCGCGCTCGCGCGCGGCGACTCGTGGATCTCAACGCCGACGCCGTGGCCGAAGCCGTGGCCGAAGTACTCTCCATAGCCCGCGTCCGCGATGACCTTGGCCGCGGCGTTATGCACGTCGCAGCCGGACACGCCCGCCTTTGCCGCCGCAATACCCGCGCTCTGCGCGGCCAGCACGGTGTGATAGACCTTGTCCATTTCCTCAGTCACATACCCGATCGCGACGGTGCGCGTCATGTCGGAGCAGTAGCCATGATAGATACAGCCGAAATCCATCGTCACGAACTCGCCCGCCGCGATGGGCTTGTCGCTCGGCACGGCGTGAGGCTTGCTGCCGTTCGCGCCGGAGGCGACGATGGGGTCGAAGGACATGTTCTCCGCGCCGTAGCGCAGCATCAGATAGGTCAGCTTCGCGGCGATCTCCTTCTCCGTCACGCCGGCTTTCATGTCATGATATATTTCGGAAAGCGCGCGCTCCGCGATACGCTGCGCGCCGATGAGCGCCTCGATTTCCGCGTCGTCCTTGACCATGCGCAGCGCGGTCATCAGCCTCGTCGCGCCCTTGAGTTCCGCGTTCAGCTTATCCTGATACAGCTTGTGCTCCGAGACGGTCATATACTCGTCCTCAAAGCCGACGGTCTTGAGCCCGTGGCGCGCGACCGCCTCGTTGATCAGCGCGGCGTAGCCGCGCCCGACGGTCGCGAGCCCGACCTCCGCGTCCTGCACCTGCTGACGGGCCGCTTCGATGTAGCGGGAATCGGTCCAATAGTATGCCTGATCGCGCGTCACCAGCGCGACGCCGTCGGTGCCGGCGGAGTGGAAGCCGGACGCGTAAAAGCGGTTTGCCTCGTTGGTCAGCAGCATCGCGTCAACGCCGTAAGCGCCGAGCTTGTCGCGAATCGCCGCAAAATGGTTCATGGCCAAATCTCCTTTATCCCGCGCGGTGATGGTTGGTCCGCACGTTGATGTATTGCGCTTTTAGCTTATCGTAGAGGATACGCTGGCTCGAATAGATGCCGCTGTAGCCCGAGAGCACGAAGCTCAGCGCGCAGGCCAGCGAGAAGTAGGGCAAGCCGACCGCGCCGAAGAGCTCCAGCGCGAGAAAGGTCGACGCCAGCGGGCAGTTGACCGCGCCGCAGAACACCGACACGAGCCCCACCGCCGCGGCAAAGCCGGCGGGTACGCCAAACAGCGGCCCGACAACGCAGCCGAACGTCGCGCCGACGAAGAACGAGGGCACGACCTCGCCGCCCTTAAAGCCCGCAGCGAGTGAAATCGCGGTGAAAATCAGCTTGAGCGCGAACGCCTCCGGCCGCGCCTCACCCTGCTCCACCGCACGGGCAATGACCGGCATGCCCGCGCCGTTGTAGTCCGTCGTGCCGAGCAGCAGCGTCAGCGCCACGATGACGGCGCCGCCGCAGGCGACGCGCAGCCACGGG
>JAFTGG010000096.1 GCA_017458025.1 Oscillospiraceae bacterium
CCTCACCGAGAACCAATTTGATTCCTCGCAGTTGGTCTGGCTCGGCTCCGATACGCCGAAGATCTCGCTCAGCGAGGAGCAGTGGGGCCTCGTCAACGACCTCGCGCTGAGCGTGTTCTACGACGACGGCGAGGGCTATATCGACCTCGGCCTCGACAACGTGTTTGAGTTCACCGACGACGGCGCGCTCGAGGGCAAATACGACGGGACGTGGCTCGCCATTGATTCCCAGCCTGTTCCGTATTATCACACGGGCACCGTTTACGACGGCGGCGACTATACGATTTCCGGCTATGTGCCCTGCTTTGTGAACGGCGGTCGCGCGGAGCTGCTGCTCGTGTTCGATACGGCGAATCCCTATGGCTATCTCGCGGGTTACCGCGACGTGTATGCCGAAGGGGAGACCGAAACGGTTGCCAAAACGGCAGGCGAGCTCGAAGAGGGCGACGTCATCGACTTTATCTGCGACTATTACACTTATGACGGCGGCTATCAAGACAGCTATCTCTTCGGCGAGCAGTGGACCTATCACACGGACGCGGAGATCAGCGACGTCATTATCGACGCCGCGCGTGCCAACGCGACCTACCGCTTCACCGACATTTACGGGCAGAACTATTGGACGCCGGTGATCCCGTAATATGGATAAAAAAGAAGCGCCGCGATGATCGCGGCGCTTCTTTTTGCGCTTTTGTATGAGACGGCAACTGCGTCAGCAACCGCATGCCGCCGTCGGCTCAACTGCCCATGTCGATCTTGCCCGAAACCTTCGCGCCGCGGGACATCGCCAGCGTGCCGGTCTTGATGTCGCCGAGCACCTGCGCATTCTCGGTCAGCGTGATGTTGCCCTGCACGTTCAGGTTGCCCTTGATTACGCCGGAGCAGATGATATTCGTCGCGCGGATATTGCCCGAGACAGAGGAATGTTCATTGACAGACACGTCGCCCGAGACCATCGCGTCGCCGACGAGGGTGCAGTCCAGAAGCACGAGCTCCGCCGCGGCGATGCTGCTCGTCGTGTTGGCGTGAATGGTCACCTTGCCGTCGGACGCGATCTCGCCCTTGAAGTCGCCGCAGATCTCCACGTCGCTGTCGCTGCGGAGCGTGCCTTCCATCGAGGTGCCCTCGGCGAAGTAGGTGCAGTTCGCGCGCTTGACGGGCGCGTTGTGCTGGAAAGAGCCGAAGAAATCGTCTTTGTCAGACGCCTCGGGCGCGGGCTCGACAGCCGCGGGATTTTTAACAGGCGGCTCAGCCGGCGCTTCAACAGGCGCGGGGGGTTCGACGGCAGATTCCTCGAAGAACGACTCGTCCAACGCGGGAGCTTCTTCCGCCGCGGGCGCATCGTTGACGGCAGGCTCAACGGGTTCAAACCCGTCGAGTTCGTCGACGAGTTCCTCTTCGCCTTCCTCCGGCGCCTTGCCCAGGCCGAACATCTCATACATCGCCTGGCTGAAATTATCCTTCTTGCTCATATTGATTTTCCTCTCTCGTAGTATTGATTAATATGTGTAATTGTATAAAACAGGGAGCGTGGTGGGGGAGATCGCGTCAAACTCAAAGCCGCGCTCGCGCAGTTGATCGATTACCGGGCCGACCGCCTGTGCGGACGTGATTTTATCCGCGCTGTCGTGGAACAGGACGAAGCAGCGGACCTTCCCGCTCGCGTTGCGCACCACGTTGTCGACCAGTGTGTTGACCGGCAAAAGCCGCCTGTCGGTAGCGTCTTCGCTGGAGATATTCCAGTCGTAGGGCACGAACCCGCGGCGGATCATCTCTGAGATGATCTCCTGATAAAATCCGCCGTCATAGGCGTTGATGCTGCCGCCTGGGAAGCGGAAGACGGTGGGAGTGGTCCCTGTCTGTTCCCGAATCTGGACGAAGATCTGGTGGAACTCGTCCAAAAAACTCTCCACCGAGGCGTAGACCTTGGCGTACTCGTGCGTGTAGGAGTGCATACCGAGCGTATGTCCCTGCGCGACTATCTGACGCATGCGCTCGTAGTCCGCCTCATCGGAGTGCCCGATCACGAAGAAAGTCGCCTTGACGTTTTTCTCGGCGAGCGTAGCCAAGATCTCGTCCGTTCGCTCGGAGGGGCCGTCGTCAAAGGTCAAATAGACCGTGTTTGGCACGCGTTCCGTCGCCGCATAGGGCTGCGGCGCGTAAAAATCTTCGTATAGAAGCTGGTAGGCGGGCGGGTCCGCCGAGGCGGGCGCGTCTGCCGAGCCTTCCGCTTCGGCCGGCGGCAGCACGGATTCCGCGAGGGGAACGGGAAGGCCGTCCGGCTCAAACACCGTGTCCGGCGAGCCGTGCTCCGCGACGTCGTCCGCGAGCAGAGCCTCGCTTTGCGGCGCCGAGCTCAGCCGGTAATACTTGACCGCCAGACAGGTCGGGATCGTGATGAGTGCGATGACTGCGAGCAGAATGAGGTTTTTGAAAAAGCGGACGCTTCCGAAGTACAAAAACGGATCACCTACCCACTCGCGTATATCGTCTGTCATTCTCTGACAAGATAACAGTATAACACATATTTTCGATATGTAAAAGACTTTTTTCAAGGAAAAACAAAAAATCTTGCCAAGCACATGAAATCGTTTTATACTGCAGATATACACCGTAAAGCACGCCGCGCAAAGGAGGCAATCGAGATGCCTATCCGAATCCCCAACGACCTGCCCGCGACCAAGACGCTGGCCGAGGAGAATATTTTCGTCATGACCGAGACGCGCGCCATGACGCAGGATATCCGTCCGCTGCAGGTGCTGCTGCTCAACCTCATGCCGACCAAGATCGAGACGGAGACGCAGTTGGCGCGCCTGCTCGGCAATACGCCGCTGCAGGTGGAGCTGGAGCTGATGCAGACCGCGAGCCATGAGGCGAAAAATGTGCCGGCCGAGCATATGTTCAAGTTCTACACCACCTTCGATCAGGTCAAAGACCGTTATTTTGACGGCATGATCATCACCGGCGCGCCGGTGGAGAAGATGGAGTTCGAGAACGTCGAGTATTGGAATGAGCTGTGCGAGATCATGGAATGGACAAAGACGCACGTCCATTCCACGTTCCACATTTGCTGGGGCGCGCAGGCGGCGCTATATTACCACTACGGAATCCCGAAGTATCTGCTGCCGGAAAAGCTCTCCGGCATCTATGAACACAGGGTGGAGCGCCGCTCGTCCATGCTCCTGCGCGGGTTTGACGACGTGTTCCTTGCGCCGCACTCGCGCCATACGACGATCCGGCGCGGGGACGTGGAGAAATGCGACAAGCTGCGCATCCTCGCCTCGTCGGAGCAGGCGGGCGTCTACATCATGATGACCGACGGCGGGCGGCAGGTGTTCATCACGGGCCACTCGGAGTACGATGCGGACACGCTGCAAAAGGAGTACCTGCGCGACAAGGGACAGGGGCTCGACCCGCATGTGCCGGAGCGGTACTTCCCGAACGACGACGATACGCTTTCGCCGAGGGTCAGTTGGCGCGCGCACGCGAACCTCTTGTATCAGAATTGGCTCAACTACTACGTCTACCAGACCACGCCCTACGATATCAGCGATATCAAACCGCTCTAAGCACTTGCCTTTTGACGCGGAAACAGTTATACTATAAAAACTGATATTACAATAAGGAGGCGCTTCCATGAATAAGGACGATTACAAGGAATATTCCGACAGAATGAAGAAGAGCATCGACTCCGTTGCCGCGGACTTTGCCGCCGTGCGCGCGGGCCGCGCCAACGCCGCCGTGCTCGACCGCATCAACGTCGACTACTACGGCACGCCGACCCCGATCCATCAGATCGCGTCCATCGCGTCGCCCGACCCGCGTCAGTTGGTCATCACGCCGTGGGACGCGCAGGCGGTCAAGCTCATCGAGCGCGCGATCCAGGAGTCCGATCTCGGCATCAACCCGCAGAACGACGGCAAGTCGATCCGCCTTTCGTTCCCGCAGCTGACCGAGGAGCGCCGCAAGGAGCTGGTCAAGCAGATCCGCAAGTACGCGGAGAACGGCAAGGTCGCGATCCGCAATATCCGCCGCGACGCCATCGACACTTTTAAAAAGCAGCAGAAAGCGTCCGAGATCACAGAGGACGACTACAAGATCGCCGAGAAGGACCTTCAGAAGCTCACCGACGACATGTGCAAGGAGCTCGACGAGCTGCTTGAGAAGAAGGAAAAGGAACTGATGGCCGTCTGATGGGCGTCTTTACAGGAAAAGGATCGGCGGGGCAGGTAGGGGATTCCAACCTGCCTCGTCATGTTGCCGTCATCATGGACGGCAACGGGCGCTGGGCCCAGAAGCGCGGTCTGCCGCGCACCGCGGGGCATAAGGCGGGCGCGGAAAACTTCCGCGCCATCGCGACATACTGCAAGGAGCTGGGGCTGGACTACCTGACGGTCTACGCGTTCTCGACCGAGAATTGGAGGCGTCCGCGGGGCGAGGTCGACGCCATCATGGGCCTGCTCGACCAATATCTGCACGAGAGCATCGAGACCATGTCGCGGGATAATATCCGCCTGCGTTTTTTGGGCGACGTCAGCGTGCTGTCGCCCAAGCTGCGGGCGCTCATCGACGAGACCGACGAGATCACGCGGCACATCGAGGGCTTTCAGGCGAACATCTGCCTCAACTACGGCGGGCGCGACGAAATCGTGCGCGCCGCGCGGCGGTTCGCGCAAGAGTGTGCCGCGGGGGAGAAGTCGCCCGAGGATTTGACCGAAGCGAGCTTTCCCGACTATCTCTGGTCGGCGGGCCTGCCCGATCCGGAGCTGCTGATCCGTCCGGGCGGGGAGGTGCGCGTGAGCAACTTCCTGCTCTGGCAGTGCGCCTACAGCGAGATCTACGTCACCGATACGCTCTGGCCGGACTTCGGCAAGGAGGAGCTCGACAAAGCGCTCGCGTGGTATCAGACGCGCGACCGGCGCTTCGGCGGGCTGAGTACGAAATAACCTGTACGGTTTAAGGGACTGATTTTATGTTACAACGCTGGCTGGTGGCCATCATCGGGCTGCCGCTGCTGCTCTTGGTGCTGCTGGCGTGCCCACCGTGGGCGACGATGCTGCTGGTGTGCGCCATATCGGGCGTCGCGGCGTATGAGCTGCTGCATGTCGCGGGGAAGAACGTGCCGAAGGTCGTGCTTTGGGGCGTCATTCTCTCCGCCGCGGCGCAATGCTGGCTCAAATACGCGGAGACGCAGACCGCGCTGGCGGGGACGCACCAGAGCTATTCTCTGGTTTCCGGCGTCCGCTGGGCGACCGTAATGCTCCTGTTTTTCGCCGCCGTCGTCACCTACGGCACGGAGAGGGCGATGCCGTTCTCGACCGTCGCCGCCGGCGTCGTCGGGGGGATCGTGTTCCCCGCGCTGTACGCTTACCTCATTTTGCTGCGCGTGGATTACCCGCGCGCGGACTTGGAGCAAGCCTACGGGCAAATCTACATCCTCGCGCCGTTCTTCATCGCGTTCGCCGGGGATTCGCTGGCGATGTATTTCGGCATGTGGTTCGGCAAGAAGAAGCTGACGCCCGTCAGTCCCAAAAAGACCTGGGCGGGCTTCTGGGGCGGCGTCCTCGGTTCCGTGCTCGGGATGCTGCTGCTGCGCCTGATCGCCGGAAAATGGCTCGGATATCATTATCCTTTCACCTGGCTTACGTTTGCGCTCACCGGCGCGGTCGCCAACGTGTTCGGACAGCTTGGCGACCTGTCCATGTCGCTCATCAAGCGGGAGGCGGGCGTCAAGGATTACAGCCATTTGTTTTTGACGCACGGCGGGATGCTGGATCGCTTTGATTCGACCATGTTCATCGCGCCGGTGGTCTACTTCTTTCATTGGATTACATTGGTATGACAAGGACTATTGCTTTACTTGGCTCGACCGGCTCCATCGGCCGCCAGACGCTCGAAGTGGCGCGGGAATTGGGCCTCAAGGTCGCGGCGCTGACCGCCAATTCCAGCGTCGACCTGATCGAAGCGCAGGCGCGGGAGTTTTGCCCGCGTCTCGCCGCGCTTTACGACGAAGCGGCGGCGAACGAGCTGCGAAACCGCCTCGCGGATACGGATATTGAGGTCTTGAGCGGTATGGAGGGACTTCTCGCCGCCGCGACCGTCGCCGAGGCGGACACGGTTGTGACCGCCGTGGTGGGCATGATCGGGCTTTGCCCGACGCTCGCCGCCATCGAACAGAAAAAGCGCATCGCGCTCGCGAACAAGGAGACGCTGGTCTGCGCGGGCGAGCTGGTGATGGACGCCGCCGACAAGCACGGCGCGGAGATCGTGCCGGTGGACAGCGAGCACAGCGCCATCTTCCAATGCGTGCAGGGCTGCCGCGACCGCGGCGAGATCAAGCGTCTGATCCTGACCTGCTCCGGCGGGCCGTTCTACGGGCTTTCGTACGACGAGCTGACGCACAAGACGCGCGCGGACGCGCTTAAGCACCCGAATTGGACGATGGGCGCGAAGATCACCGTGGACAGCGCGACGCTGATGAACAAGGGCCTCGAAATCATCGAGGCGATGCGTCTCTACCGCTTGCCGCTCGCGCAGGTCGACGCGGTCATTCACCGTCAGAGTATCGTCCACTCGCTCGTCGAGTTCCGCGACGGCGCGCTGCTGGCGCAGCTCGGCACGCCGGACATGAAGCTGCCGATCCGCTACGCGATGACGTATCCCTATCGAGGGATATCTCACGCGTAGCCGCTCGATTTGCTGAGCTGCCCGCCGCTGACGTACGCCGAGCCGGACGAGGAGGCGTTCCGCTGCCTGAAGCTCGCGAAGCGGTGCGCGCAGACGGGCGACACGTCCTGCGCGATCATGAACGGTGCGAACGAAGTCGCGGTGCATGCTTTTTTGCAAGCAGAGATCGGCTTTCATGATATCCCGTCGCTGGTCGAAACGGCGCTTGCCGAGGTTTCGCAGGTATCAAACCCGGCGCTTTCGGATATTCTGGAAGCGGATCGGCTTGCACGCGAGAGCGTGAAGCGTCATATTAAAAAGTAGGAGCATTTCGCACATGGTCTATATTCTCATTGCCATTTTGATCTTCGGCGTGCTGATCGGGCTGCATGAGTTCGGGCATTTCGCCGTCGCGAAAGCGTGCGGCGTGCGCGTGAACGAGTTTTCCATCGGCATGGGGCCGCTGAACTTCCAAAAAACCAAGGGGGAGACGGACTATTCGCTGCGTCTGCTGCCCATCGGCGGCTACTGCGCAATGGAGGGCGAGGACGAGGACTCCGACGACCCGCGCGCGCTGAACGTCCAGCCGTTCTGGAAGCAGTTCCTCATTTTCGTCGCGGGCGCGGCGATGAACTTCCTCACCGGCTTCGCGATTCTGCTGTGCCTTTACGCGGGCGCGGCGGGCTTCTATACAACGAACATCGTCGAACTCAATCCGGCGTTTCCGAATCAAGGCGAAGACGGCGTCATGGTCGGCGACGAGATCTACAAGATCAACGGAGAGCGCATCTACCTGCGCGGCGACGTTTCGACGATCCTGGAGTACAAGTCCCGCGGCGATACGATGGAGATGGTCGTCAAGCGAGACGGGCAGAAGCTGACGCGCACGCTTACCATGCAGACCTACACCGACGAAAACGGGCAGGAGTACCGCGCCTACGGCTTTACGTTCGGCAGTATCGTCGAGGCGACGCCGATGCTGAAGCTCAAATACAGTTGGTACAACGCCATTGACTATGTGCGCCTCGTGCGGTTGAGCCTGCAAATGCTCATCACCGGCGCGGCGGGCGTCAACGACCTGAGCGGCCCCGTCGGTATCGTATCGACGATCTCGGAGATGGGGCAGGAGACCGAAGCGGAGGCGGGCTTTGCCGCGGCGCTCGAAAACGTGCTGTTTTTCGGCGCGCTGATCGCGGTGAACCTCGCGGTCATGAATCTGCTCCCGCTGCCCGCGCTTGACGGCGGCAAGATATTGATCCTCGTACTCGACGCGATCGGCATGCTGCTGTTCAAGCGCAGGATTCCGGAGAAGTTCGAGACTGTTGTCAACGCCGCGGGATTTGTGGCGCTGATGGGTCTGATGCTGTTTGTTACGTTCAACGACGTGGTTAAATTGTTATGAAAAGGCAGTATTTGATATGACAAAACGTATTTTTGCCGGACAGGTCGCCATTGGCGGCGGCGCTCCGGTCACAATACAGTCGATGTGCAACACGCGTACCGAGGACGCGGAGGCGACCATCGCCCAGATCCACGCTCTCGAGGACGCGGGCTGCGAGATCATTCGCGTCACCGTACCGAACATGGACGCGGCGCGGGCGCTGAGTATCATCAGGGACGCGATCCGTATCCCGCTCGTCGCGGATATCCATTTCGACTACCGTCTCGCGGTCGAGGCGGCGGCGCGCGGCGCGGACGCCATTCGCATCAATCCCGGCAACATCGGCGGCGAGGACAACGTCCGCGCGGTGGTAGACGCGTGCCGCGCCCGCCGGCTGCCGATCCGGATCGGCGTCAACGGCGGGTCGCTTGAAAAGGAGCTGCTCGCGAAGTACGGCCGCGTGACGCCCGAGGCGCTGGTCGAAAGCGCGATGACGCATATCAGGCTGCTCGAAAAGTACGATTTCACCGACGTCTGCGTCAGCGTCAAGTCGAGCGACGTGCCGCTCAACATGGCGGCGTACCGTCTGCTGCACGAGACCGTCGACTATCCGCTGCATCTCGGCGTGACCGAGGCGGGTACGCCGTCGATGGGGCTCATCAAGTCCGCCATCGGTATCGGGGGGCTGCTGTGCGAGGGCATCGGCGATACGATCCGCGTGTCGCTGACCGCCGATCCGGTGGAGGAGGTTTACGCCGCGAAGCGCATTTTGCAGGCGTGCGGGCTGCGCAAGACCGGCGTCAACCTTGTGTCTTGCCCGACCTGCGGGCGTACGGCCTACGACATGATCCCGCTGGTCGAGGAGCTCGAAAAGCGGCTCGCGGGCTGCGATAAGAACATCACGGTCGCAGTCATGGGCTGCGTCGTGAACGGCCCGGGCGAGGCGAGCGCCGCCGACCTCGGCGTCGCAGGCGGCAAGGGCGAGGGGCTCGTTTTCCGCCGCGGCGCGGTGCTGTACAAGGTGCCGGAGGAAAAGCTTATTGACGCGCTGATGGACGAGATTGAAAAACTGTAGATAAGGGTACATAATGGCACAGAAGAAACCTTTTTTTGAATTATTCGGCGACTTTGCGCCCGACTTCACGCTGCGGCGGCATCTGAACGGCGCGCTCGTGACCGACATGGTGCTTGAAGCGGAGAAGCGCGCGCTGACGCTGGAGCTGGAGACGGCGGAGGAGTTCCCGCAGGCGGCGCGCGCCGCGGCGGAGGCGCTGCTTGCGCGGCGCTACGAGCTCAGCGCCGTGCATCTGCACGTCCATGACGCGCCGCCGAAAGAAGAGCAAGGCAAAACCGCCGAAAAGAAGCCGAAGCCCAAGACCAAGCGCATCATGGGCGGCGAGATCAAGGGACGGGTCACGCCGATGCGCGAGCTGACCGCGACGATGGGGAAGGCCGTCGTCGAGGGCAAGGTGTTCAAATTCGACTGCCATGAGACGCGCCGTCCGGGCATGTGGGTCGTCGTCATCGAGCTGACGGACTATACCGGCTCGGTGGTCGTGCGCCGCAACATGATGGAGCGCGAGACGCGCCCGTTACAGGAGCGCATTGAGCCGGGCATGTGGCTGCGCGTCGCGGGCAGCATGGAGCTGACCTACGACGGCAAGGATATTCAGCTCAACCCGCGCGACATCTGCGCGGTACAGCATGAGGGCCGGAAGGACAACGCGCCGGTCAAACGCGTGGAGCTGCATTTACATACCAAGATGTCCAATATGGACGCCCTGACCGACACAAAGAGCGTCGTCAAGCTCGCGGCGTCGTGGGGCATGCCCGCCATCGCGATCACCGACCACGGCGTCGCGCAGGCATTTCCTGACGCTTGGCACGCAGCGGGGGATAAAATAAAAATACTTTACGGCTGCGAGGGCTATTTTGTCAACGATCTGGACGACCGTCTCGCGGTGCACGGTACGGCGGACGGCGATTTCCACGGCGAGATCGTCTGCTTTGACATCGAGACCACCGGTCTAAAAGTAACGCAGGAGGCGATTACCGAGATCGGCGCGGTGCTTCTGCGCGACGGCGAGATTGTGGACACGTTCCAGACCTTCGTCGACCCCGAACGCCGGCTGACGCCGGAGATCGTGGGTCTCACCGGCATCACGGACGCGATGCTCGCGGGCGCGCCGAAGCTTGAGGACGCGCTGTGCGCGTTCCTCGATTTCGCGGGCGGACGAATCCTTGCCGCGCACAACGCCGAGTTCGATATCAGCTTCATTCGCGCGGGCTGCAAAAAGTGCGGCATTCCGTTCGAGCCGACGTATCTCGACTCGCTGATTTTCGCGCAGAACCTACTGCCGGGGCTCAAAAACTACAAGCTCGATGTGGTCGCCGAGCATTTGAAGCTGCCCGCGTTCAACCACCACCGCGCGAGCGACGACGCGGCGCCCGTGGCGCAGATGCTCGCGAAGTTCTTCCCGATGCTCGAACAGCGCGGCGTGACGCGCATCCAGCAAATTAACGCCGAGATGCTCAAGCTGCGCCCGCAGGGCGGGCGCGGCAACCGCTTCCCGAAGCACATCATTCTCATCGCGCAGAACAAGGCGGGGCTCAAGCACCTCTATCAGCTCATTTCCGCGTCGAACCTCAAATATTTTAAGCGCTACCCGATCATTCCCAAGAGCGAGCTGGTCGCGCGCCGCGAGGGAATCCTCGTCGGCTCCGCCTGCGAGGCGGGCGAGCTGTTCCGCGCCGTCGTCGACCACAAGGATTGGGACGAGCTCAAGCGTATCGCGTCGTTCTACGACTACCTCGAAATCCAGCCGCTTTGCAACAACCGCTTTCTGGTACGCGAGGGCAAGGCGAAGGACGACGAGGAGCTGAAGGAGTACAACCGCACGATCGTCCGTCTCGGCGAGGAGCTGGGCAAGCCCGTCTGCGCTACCGGCGACGTGCATTTTCAGGAGCCGGAGGACGAGGAGTACCGCCATATCATTCTCGCGGCGAAGAAGTTCGCCGACGCGAACGCGCCGCTGCCGCTCTACTTCCGCACGACGGAGGAGATGCTGAAAGAGTTCGACTATCTCGGCGCGGAGAAAGCCTACGAGGTGGTCGTGACCAATACGCGCAAGATCGCGGACATGGTCGAGAACATAGAGCTGCTGCCCAAGGGAAAGCTGTTCCCGCCGCGGCTCGAAAATTCTGAGGAAGAACTCAACACGATGGTCTGGGCGAAGGCGCACGAGCTGTACGGCGAGGAGCTGCCGCAGCTCATCACCGACCGCCTCAACATCGAGCTGGGCGGTATTCTCGGCAAGTACGACGTGGTGTACATGAGCGCGCAGAAGCTGGTACAGCGCTCGCTGGAAAGCGGCTATCTGGTCGGCTCGCGAGGGAGCGTCGGCTCGTCGCTGGTCGCCTACATGGCGGGCATCACCGAGGTCAACTCGCTGCCGCCGCACTACCGCTGCCCGAACTGCAAGAACGTCGAGTTCGTGCGGGACGGCAGCTACGGCTGCGGCGCGGACATGCCGGACAAGGTCTGCCCGAAGTGCGGAGAGAAGTACGTCAAGGACGGGTTCGACATCCCGTTCGAGACCTTCCTCGGTTTCGGCGGCGGCAAGGTGCCGGACATCGACCTCAACTTCTCCGGCGAGTATCAGGCGCGGGCGCACCGCCACGCCATCGAGATGTTCGGCGAGACGCAGGTGTTCCGCGCGGGCACCATCGGCACGCTGGCGGAGAAGACCGCCTACGGTTTCGTGAAAAAATACCTTGAAGAAAACGGTATTACCGCGGGTAACGCCGAGATCGACCGCCTCGTTGAGGGCTGCGTCGGCGTACGCCGCACGACGGGGCAGCACCCGGGCGGACTCGTCGTCGTGCCGGACGATATGGACGTGGAGGATTTCTGTCCGGTGCAGCACCCCGCGGACGATCCCGACAGCGACATCATCACGACGCATTTCGAGTACCACTGCATGGAGGACAATCTCCTGAAGCTCGATATGCTCGGCCACGATGACCCGACGATGATCCGCATGCTCGAGAATCTCACGGGCGTCAACGCCCGCGCGATCCCGCTCGACGACCCCGACACGCTGAGCCTGTTCACGTCGTCGAAAGCCCTGGGCTACGAGGACGACGAGGTGCTCGGCCCGACGGGCGCGGTGGCGATCCCCGAATTTAACACGCGCTTCACGCGCCAGATGCTCGTCGACACGCAGCCGAAGGACTTTAATACGCTGCTGCGACTCTCGGGCTTCTCCCACGGCACGGACGTGTGGCTCGGCAACGCGAAGGACCTCATCATGAACAAGACTGCGACGGTTTTGGAGACGGTCGGGTGCCGCGACGACATCATGCTGTACCTCATCAAGATGGGGCTCGACCCGAAGATGAGCTTTAAGATCATGGAGTCCGTCCGCAAGGGCAAGGTCAAGAAGAACGGCTTTGAAGAGGGCTGGGAGAGCGAGATGCACGCGCACGACGTGCCGCAGTGGTACATCGACTCGCTCGCGAAGATCGGCTACCTGTTCCCGAAGGCGCACGCGGTGGCGTACGTCATGATGGCGTTCCGCATCGCGTGGTTCAAGGTGCACGAACCGCTGGCGTTTTACGCGACGTTTTTCTCGGTCCGCGCCAAGGCGTTCGACGCCGCCGAGTGCTGCTTTCCGAACGCGGAGGATGGCGCGGAGCGCACGAAGCGCCGCATCAGGGAGATCGAGAACAACAAGGACGCGACGGCGGTGGAGCAGGACCTGATGACGACGCTCGAGGTGTGCTACGAGTTCTACCTGCGCGGCTTCCACTTTGACAACATCGACATCTTCCGCTCCGACGCGACGAGGTTCCTCATTACCGAAAACGGCTTGCTTCCGCCGCTCACGAGCGTCCACGGCCTCGGCGAAGCCGCGGCGCAGGATACGGTGGAAAAGCGCGAGGGCAAGGACTTCATTTCCATCGAGGAGTTTGCCATGACCTGCAACAAGCTCTCCAAGACGCACATCGAGCAGCTCAAGGCGCTCGGCGCGTTCGCGGGCATGAGCGAGACGAGCCAGATCTCGCTGTTTGGGTGAGCTTGCGGTCCCATTTCTTCTCCTTGAGGCGCGGCCTCGTTCGAGGGCGCGCCTCTGGTTCGCTTTATGACGCACCGAAATGGGTGCGTTCTGTCGTAAAAATGAACCCGTTTGGTAACATCACTGTAGGTGATACTACATGGAATTTAGACGGATTCGCGACTTGCGGGAAGACCACGACAAGTCGCAAAAAGCGATGGCGGATTATTTGCATCTGCATCGCAATGTCTACCATCGTTATGAAAGCGGCGAGCGGGAAGCGCCGTCGTGGGTTGTCATCAAGCTCGCAGAGTATTATAACGTCAGCACCGATTATGTCTTTGGCTTGACGGACAATCCCAGCCGGAAATGAGACGGCTGGCGACATTTTGCTTCGCGTTTGCCGCGGGCGTGTTCGCCGCGCAATATCTGCTGCCGGATTGGCTGCTGCCCTACGCGGCGGCGGGCTGTGTGGCGCTCGGCGCGCTTTGGGCGTGGCTGCTGCACGGCGATAATCGGCGGAGAGCTGCGATCATCGGCGCCGCGCTCGCGTTGGCGCTTTGCTATGACTGCCTCTATGTCCGGCTTGTGCAAGCGCCGTTCGAGGCGCTGGCCGGCACGCAGCGGGAGCTGAGGATGGAGGCCGTGGACTTCCCGTCGGAAACCGACTACGGCAGCCGCGTCGAGGTGCGCGTCTTAGACCGCGGGCTGCACGGCAAAGCCGTCTACTACGGCAGCGCGTCGCTGCTGGACGTTGAGCCCGGCATGCGCCTGACCGCAAACGTCTATGTCAACAGCGCGGCAACGATCCGGGACGCCGAGGTCGCGACGCACACCTCGCGGGGCGTGTTCGCGCTGCTTTACGCGAGGGGAGAGGCGGCGGTCGAAGACGGTAGCGCCGGTTCGCTCCGCTATCTGCCGCAGCGGCTCGCGCGGCAGATGCAGCGCGTCGTTGCGGAGAGCTTTCCCGCGCGCACGCGGGCGTTCATGAACGCGATTCTGCTCGGCGACCGCTACGACCTCGCGACAGAGGATAAGACGTATCTGAGCGAAGCGGGGCTGTACCATGTGACCGCGGTCTCCGGCTTGCACTGCGCGTTTTTGCTGTCGCTGCTGAGCTTTCTCGTCGGAAAACACCGCCGTCGGCTGCTGTCTGCCGTCGCGATACCGATCTTGGCGTTGTACGCGGTC
The DNA here is from genome assembly GCA_017458025.1 of Oscillospiraceae bacterium. Classification (GTDB taxonomy): domain Bacteria; phylum Bacillota; class Clostridia; order Oscillospirales; family Oscillospiraceae; genus Hominicoprocola. The sequence continues at coordinate 14,296 of JAFTGG010000096.1, forward strand.
ATGGTTGGCCTGACGCCGTCTGTTCTGCGCGCGTGCATTATGATGACGTTTTTGCTGCTCGCGCCGCTGTTCCGGCGCGAGAGCGATCCGCCGACAGCGCTTTCGTTCGCGTTGTTCCTGATTTTGGCGGCGAACCCGTTCGCGGTGAAAAGCGTGTCGCTGCAATTGTCTTTTGCCGCGGTGTCGGGCATGATCTGGCTTGGAGCGAGGCTTTTTGAGCGTATTCGCACAAAAAAGCGTTCCAAAGCGGCATACCTTGCGCTCGCCTCGCTTGCGACGACGGCGGGTGCGCTGGTGTTCACGGTCCCGCTTACCGCGTTTTACTTCGGCTATCTGGTGTTGCTCGCGCCGCTGAGCAACCTGCTGTGCCTCTGGGCGGCGACGTTCACCTTCGCGGCGGGACTCATCGTCACGCTGCTGGGCATGGCATTTCTGCCGCTGGCGCGGATTTTGGCGTATCTGCCGCACTTCGGCGCGTGGTATCTGCTGACGGCGGCCAAGTGGCTCACGAAGATCCCGTACCACGCGGTGTATTTTGCGAACAATTACTTGAAGCTCTGGCTCGTCTACGCCTACGCCATGTTCGGCGTCTGCTACGCCGCCAAGCGCGGCAAATGGCGCTATGTGACGGCGTCCGGCCTTGCAGTCGCGACGCTGGCGCTGACGGTATGGCTCAACGCCCTGCCGATGCATGGCGGCTCGCTGCACATGGTCGCGCTCGACGTCGGACAGGGACAGAGCGTTGCGCTGCACTCCAAGGGCGCGACGGCGCTCATGGACTGCGGCAGCAGCTCCTACGTCGACGCGGGCGACGTGACGGCGGACTATCTCCAAAGCGCCGGCATACGCAAGGTGGACTATTTCGTGCTGTCGCACTATCACGCCGACCACTGCAACGGTCTGCCGGTGCTGCTCTCGCGGCTGAAGGTCGGGCGCTTCGTGCTGCCGGACGTCGAGGAGGGCGACGCGCTGCGCGCCGAGGTTTTGGCGCTGGCGGAGCGGTACGAGATCCCCGTGACGTTCGTGCGCCGCAAGGAAGCGTTTGTCATCGGCGACGCGACGCTGACCGTCTACCCGCCGGTGACGGAGGGCGATATGAACGAGGAGTGCCTGACGGCGGTCTGCACAACGGGCAGCTTCGACGCGCTGTTCACCGGCGACATGGACGCGAACACGGAGTACCGCGTCATCGCGTCTTATCAAATCCCCGATATCGAGGTGCTGATGGTCGGGCACCACGGTTCGCGCTACTCGACGGGCGGCGACCTGCTCGCGGAGGTGAAGCCGGAAACCGGCGTCATCAGCTGCGGGCTCAACAACCGTTACGGGCATCCGAACGAAGAAACGCTCTACCGCCTGACCGGCGCGGGCGTGGAGGTCTACCGCACCGATTTGCAAGGGAACATACATATCACGGTCAATTGAGGCGAAGTCATGGCAAAAAATACGCCCGACAAGGGCTATCAAAAACTGAAAAGCGACCTTGCGTCCGGCGAGATCGGGCAGGTCTACGTCTTCCACGGCGAGGAGAGCTATTTGCGCGAATACTACTTGGGCGAGCTCAAAAAGGCGCTGGTGCCCGCCGGCTTCGAGGAGTTCAACTACCACAAGCTCGACGGTAAGAGCATCTCGATGGCAGAGCTGATCGAGGCGGTGGAGGCGATGCCGATGATGGCGGAGCGCACGATGGTCGTCGTCACCGACTGCGACCTGTTCAAGCTCGGCGAGGACGCGCGCGGAATGATCATCAATATGCTTGAGGATTTTCCGGAGTATTGCTGCCTCGTGTTCGTGTACGACCTCGTGGAGTATAAGCCGAACAAGGTGTATAAGAAGCTTTGCGCCGCGCTGGAGCAGCATGCGGCGACGGTCAAGTTCGACATTCAGGATAAGAGCGACCTCATCAATTGGATCAGGAGGCGCTTCCGCGCGCTGGGGAAGGACATCGACGCCCACGCGGCGGAGCATCTGATCTTTACCTGCGGCGGTTTGATGACGGGACTTGTGCCGGAGATCGAGAAGATCGGCGCATACGCCAAGGGTAAAGCGATAACACTTGACGATATTAACGCCGTCGCCGACCCGGTGCTGGACGCGGTGGCGTTCCAGATGACCAACGCCATCACGCGCGGCGACTACAACGGCGCGAGCGAGATTTTGGGGCAACTGCTCAAAAAGCAGGAGGAGCCGTTCATGATCCTCGCCGTCGTCGGCAAGGAGCTGCGGCGGCTGTACACCGCGCGCATCGCGCTCGACGAGGGCCGCGACAAGTTTTGGCTCATGGAGCAGTGGGGCATGCGCTCCGACTATCCCGCGCGGCTGCTCGTGGACGCGGCGCGGCATACGACGCGCGAGTGGTGCGCGAACAGCGTAATGCTTTGCCAAAAGCTCGACCGGCGCATGAAGAGCGAAAAGGGCGTCGACGACGAGGGCGAGATCAAGCTGCTGCTGATGGAGCTGGCGCAGCGCGGCTAACACACTATTGATTGGGGTCGTGCCGGTTTATGGCGAAACCGAAAATAAAAGAAGTCATCGTCGTCGAGGGGCGCTATGACAAAAATACGCTCTCGCAGGTCGTCGACGCGACCATCGTGGAGCTGGGCGGCTTCGGCGTGTTCAACGACAAGCAGAAGCTGTCGCTGCTGCGGAAGCTTGCGCAGACGCGGGGACTCGTCGTTTTTACCGACCCCGACGGCGCGGGCTTTGTGATCCGCAGCTATCTCAAGGGCGCGCTGCCGAAGGAACAGGTCAAGCACGCCTATGTGCCGGATGTCTATGGCAAGGAAAAGCGCAAGCGCAAGGGCGGCAAGGAGGGCAAGCTCGGCGTCGAGGGCATGAAGCCGGACGTGCTGTTGGACGCGCTGCGCCGCGCGGGCGCGACGTTCGAGGGCGAAGAAGCGGCGGACAGGGGAGAGCCCATCACGAAGGCGGATATGCTCGACGCGGGGCTCGTCGGCGACGGCAGCGCGGCAAAGCGCGCCGCGCTTGTAAAGGAATTAAACTTGCCGGAGCGCCTGAGCGCCAACGCGCTGCTGGAGGCGCTGAATCTGCTGATGACGCGCGAGGAATTTCTGGAGGGGAAGAAATATTGTGACGATCAATGAGAAAATGGAGGCGGCGGCCGATGATCTCATTGAGCGCTTCGGCGTCGGCCATTTGGTCGAGCGCAAGGAACTGTTGTCGCTGCTGCAAGATACATATCAGGTCAAGGAAAGCAGTGCAATGCCTTCTGATTATTGCTACAATCGGGTGAATAATGGTATTTCACTGACAAAACCGACGCTATTTGAGTATATAGGCCCGGGGCGCTACAGATGCCTTGGGGCGGGCTATCCGTACAACGGCCCCATCTACCATCGTCCGTCAGGCGCGGCGGGCGATATTGTCATCGGCTTCTGCAAGGATGGCGTCCGCGCCATCGCGGACGGGCCGCGAAAGGCGGATGTATCTCGCGCGGAGACGAGCAAGGGGCGCGATCCGTCGCCGCGGCTTCGCTATCGGGTACTAGAGAGAGACCGGTTCACTTGTCGGGCATGCGGCGCGTCTCCGGCAAAGGATTCCGGCGTCTCTCTGCATATCGACCATATTGTCCCGTGGTCCAAAGGCGGGAAAACAACGCTCGACAATTTGCAGACGCTTTGCACGAAGTGCAATCTCGGAAAAGGCGATTTGGCTTGAAAGTCTATTGCCAAAGCTTCCGATATAAGCTATAATATTTTCGGCCTTGTCAGGCGAAAAAATCCCTCGCCATTGGACACGTTGCCCATTTTTAAAACAAGGCCCAGGCAATACCGCACAATTCATGACAGCATCTTGCTTGCACAAATGTTCGTTTTAAGCCCAAAATTCCTTGACCATGTGCAGCATGATCTGCGGAATTTTGCGTCATCTGCCGAAATTTCCGGCTGCGCGCCGCAATGACGCGGTATTGCCTTCATTATTTTTACCGACGGAGAGAGGAAATCACTATGGCGGACGAAGTCAAGATCATCACCGACGAGAACGCGGAGAGCGAAGGCAAAAACTTTATCCACGCCTTCGTCGAGGAGGATATCGGCCCCGGCGGGCGTTTCGAGGGCTTGCAGGTACACACGCGCTTCCCGCCCGAGCCGAACGGCTATCTGCACATCGGGCACTGCAAGGCGCTGACCATCGACTTCGGCACGGCGGAGAAGTTCGGCGGCATCTGCAACCTGCGCATGGACGACACGAACCCCGCCAAGGAGGACACCGAGTTCGTCGACGCCATCAAGGAGGATATCCATTGGCTCGGCTTCGATTGGGGCGACCGTTTCTTTTATGGCAGCGACTACTTTGAAAAGGACTATGAGTACGCCGTCGAGCTCATTAAGAAGGGACTTGCCTACGTCTGTGATCTGACGCCGGAGGAGTTCCGCGAGAACCGCGGCGACATCGGCAAGCCCGCCGTTTCGCCGTACCGCGACCGCGACGTTGAGGAGAATCTCGACCTCTTTGAGCGCATGAAAAACGGCGAGTTTCCCGAGGGCAGCAAGACCCTGCGCGCGAAGATCGACCTTGCGTCCGGCAACTTCAACATGCGCGACCCGGTGCTGTACCGTATCCGCTATCTTGACCACCACCGTCAGGGCAAGAAGTGGAACATCTACCCGATGTACGACTTCGCGCACCCGATCCAGGACGCGCTGGAGGGCATTACGCACTCGCTGTGCTCGCTGGAGTTTGAGGCGCACCGCCCGCTCTACGATTGGGTCGTGAGCAACGTGTCGATCCCGTATCACAAGCCGCGCCAGATCGAGTTCGCGCGCCTTGGCATCAACTATACGGTCATGTCGAAGCGCAAGCTGCGGCAGTTGGTCGAGCAGAACTACGTCTCCGGCTGGGACGACCCGCGTATGCCGACGCTCTGCGGCCTGCGCCGCCGCGGCTTTACGAGCGCGTCGATCCGCAATTTCTGCGAGCGCATCGGCGTTGCGAAATCCGCGTCCACGGTGGAATACAGCTTTCTTGAGCATTGCCTGCGGGAGGACCTGAACGAGCACGCCGAGCGAACGATGGCGGTGCTGCGCCCCATCAAGCTCGTCATCACGAACTACCCCGAGGGCAAGAGCGAGACGTTCGAGGTCGAGAACAACCCGACCGATCCCGATTCCGGCACGCATACCATCACGTTCTCCCGCACCGCGTGGATCGAGGCGGACGACTTCATGGAGGAGCCGGTGCCGAAGTACAAGCGTCTCACGCCGAACGGCCCCGAGTGCCGTTTAAAGGCCGCGTATCTTGTGCGGTGCACGGGCTGCCGGAAGGACGAGAACGGCAACGTCGTCGAGGTCTACGCGACCTACGACCCCGACTCCCGCGGGGGCGACCCCGCCGACGGCCGCAAGGTCAAGGGCGCGACGCTCCATTGGGTCGACGCGGCGACCGCCGTCGACGCCGAGGCGCGCCTGTACGATTACCTGTTCAGCGATCCCGCGCCGGACGGACCGGATAAGAACTTCCTCGACTGTCTCAACCCCGATTCGCTGGAGGTGCTTCGGAGCTGCAAGATCGAGCCGGAGCTGGCGAAGATCGCCGCCGAGTACGACAAGAGCGAAAAAGCGGGCAAGACGGCGCCGACGTTCCAATTCATGCGCCTTGGCTACTTTTGCCTTGACAGCAAGGATTCCACGGCGGACCACATCGTGTTCAACCGCAGCGTCTCTCTCAAAGACAGCTTTAAGAAGTAAAATCCGAACAACTGCGTATACTATCTGAAACGACTTCAAAGTCGAAAGGAGAACATAGCATGGATTTAAATGATCTCAAGGGCAAGGTCAAGGAGACGCTCCGTAACACCGACCTAGACGAAAAGGTCGGCGCGGCGGCGAATCAAATGAAGGAAAAGGTGCAGGACGTGCTCGATAAGACCGACCTGGACGAGAAGATCAAGGCGGGCGCGGACAAGCTGCGCGAGAAAGCGGCGGACGTCGATACCGACGCGCTCAAGGCGCAGGTCAAAGACAATGCCGACAAGCTCAAAGGCAAGGTGCGGGACGCGCTCGACAAGACCGACGTCGACGAGAAGGTCAAGGCGAGGGACGAAGAACTCAAGGATAAGATCAAGGAAAAGCTCGACTGATACTGCTATCGGATAAAAAGCTTACTCTTTTTATCCGATAGATGCCGCCGCCGGCGGCATACAGTTGCTGACGCAACCGGCGTCGAGTTCGGTTGCCCCGCAGGGGCGGGAACTTGACGATAAAAGTTTTGGCGCGGCAAAAACGCTCCCGATTTCGGGAGCGTTTTTCTTTATGCCACGAGCCATTTGTACTTTTCGACGCTGTAAAGCGGAATGAGCGGCACCATAATCGGCGTTTTCTTTATGTACATCCGATACTCAGGGTCGCTGCCGTAAGCGCGGTTCTGCCGCATCTCCAGCCGCCGCGCGCCGCCGAACATGACGTAGACGATGCCGAGGTAGCCCGTCAGCGCCGCGGCCCACTGCCACGCGCCGCGCAGAGTGCCGACGCCGCCGACGAACACGCCCGTCCAGAACAGCATCTCGCCGAAGTAGTTGGGGCAGCGCACGATGCGGTACAGCCCCGTATCGACAAAGCGCTTCGGGTTCGCCTTCTTTGACGCGTTCTTCTGCAAATCGGCGACGGACTCGACGATGAGGCCGCAGACGCTGATGCACAGCCCGACGATCAGCGGCGTGTCCGTGCCCGCGCCGTTTTCTAGGCGGAATAGGACAGGGGAGGTCTCGCAGGCATAGAGCAGCGCCGCGCTGAGCCAGATGGACGCCTTGGCGGTGAGCTTCATGCCCTCGCCGGATTTGATTTCCGTCTTCATCTTGGCGTTGTAGGTCGCGCTCCTGACCTCGCGGAACGCGAGATAGCCGCCGAGGCGGCAGCCATAAATGATAAACAAAGCGCAGGCGGCCGCCGTGCCGGCGCTCAGCGAGCCGCGGAACAGGAGCGGCAGCGCCGCGCCGATGGCGGCGACGGAGAAACCGTAGCCGATGGAGATGAACCAGACGTACTTCTTGAAGCCGCAGGCGCTGAACAAAAGCGCAACGGCAAAAATGACCCAGAACACGGGAAATCAGCCTCCAATCGCAGATTTTCTGTAAGAAAAGATTATAGCACCAAACGGAAAATATGCAATTGAAATTTAAGGCAATCGATTCTTCTTTCCATTCCCGCACAAGCCGCAGAAGGTCGTCTGCACGCTGAATCCGAGAAAATGCGGCTCGATTAAATTTTCCCCTTGACAAACTGTTTTATCTGTATATACTGTTCATATACAGATTGAGCAAGGAGGTAGCGCCTTGAATGTCTTGATCGACAACAAAAGCAGCGCCCCGATTTACGAGCAGATCTATGCTCAAATCAAGGCGCAGATCATCAGCGGCGCGCTGCGTGAGGACGAGCTGCTGCCGTCGATTCGGAACCTCGCCAAGGATCTGCGTATCAGCGTCATCACAACGAAGCGCGCTTATGACGAGCTGGAGAGGGAAGGTTTTCTCTATACCGTTGCGGGAAAGGGCTGCTTTGTCGCGCCGAAGAATGTAGAGCTGCTGCGCGAGGAAAATCTCAAAGCCATCGAGAGGCATATCGAGGCGATCGCCAAGCTGGCGGCGACCTGCGGCCTCGGCACGGACGAGGTGACGGAGATGGTGCGGCTTATCATGGAGGAAGACAAATGAACGCATTAGAGATCAGAAGCCTGCAAAAAGAATACAAGGAATTTACGCTCGGGCCGCTCGACCTGACGCTGCCGGCCGGCACGATCATGGGGCTTATCGGCGAGAACGGCGCGGGCAAGACCACGACCATCAAGCTGATCCTCGATATGATCAAACGCGACGGCGGGGAGGTGCGGCTGTTCGGCAGGGATAACCGCGAGAGCTTCCCGCTCGGCAAGGAGGACGTCGGCGTCGTGCTCGACGAGGTGAACTTCTCCGAGTGCCTGACGGCCCGTGAGGTCGGAAAGATCATGCGCGCCGTGTTCCGCAATTGGGACGACGCGGCGTATCGGGAGCTTTTGACGCGCTTTGAGCTGCCGGAGAAACAGAAGTTCAAGGAGTTCTCGCTCGGCATGAAGAAAAAGCTCGGCATCGCGGTCGCGCTGTCGCACCGCGCGCGGCTGCTGGTGCTCGACGAGCCGACCGGCGGGCTCGACCCCGTCGGGCGCGACGAGGTGGTGGACATCTTTTCGGAGTTCACGCGGGACGAGAGCCACGCGGTGCTGATCTCGTCGCACATTGTCAGCGACCTCGAAAAGCTCTGCGACTACATCGCGTTTTTGCACAAGGGAAAGCTGATGCTCTGCGAGGAAAAGGACCGGCTGTACGAGGAATACGGCGTCGTCCGCTGCTCGGCGGAGGACTTCGCGGCGCTCGAACCGTCGGCGTTGCTCGGCAAACGCGAGACGCCCTACGGCGTCGAGGCGTTGATAAAGCGGGAGGACGCGCCGCGCGGCATGGAGCTGGGGCGCGTGGATATCGAGGAGCTGTTTGTGCTGATGGCAAAGGAGGCAAAGTGAGATGAAAGGATTATTGCTGAAGGATTGGTATCTGACGAAGAAATATGCCATGAGGCTTTTGGTCATCGCGCTCGTTTTCATGGTAATCTCGCCGATCTGGCCGGAAAACGGCTTTTTCATGATCTATCCATGCGTGTTGTTCTGCCTGCTGCCGACCACGCTCTATTCCTACGACGAGAAGGAAAAGTGGACGATATACGCGGAGTCCATGCCCGTGTCGCGCGCGCTCTACGTCACGGAGAAGTATCTGGTCGGCGTGATCGTCATGGCGGCGTATTTTCTCCTGCTGACGCTGCTGTACCTGTTCTTCGGCGCGAGGGTATACCTGCCGGACGCGCTGATTTCTTCCGTCGCACTGGGCTTTCTGGCGCCTGCGGTTATGCTGCCGATTCTGCTGCGCTTCGGCACAGAGAAGGGAAGGCTGGCGTATCTGATCTTTATCGGTGTGATCTTTGGCGGGACGCTGATCCTGACCGGCGGTGGTAAAGGGGAGCTTGATATGCCTCGGCTGGGAAGCCTGCCGGAGTGGTGCCTTGCGCTGTTCCCGCTGCTGCTCTACGTCCTCTCGTGGCGGCTGTCGATCACGCTGTATAAATAGCGCGAGCTGTAAACCAAAAACGCACGGCGAAAACCGC
>JAFTGG010000011.1 GCA_017458025.1 Oscillospiraceae bacterium
ACCAGCAGCATCTGCGCGTTGGCGATGGTCTGGTTGCGGTTGGCGAGCATCGACTGGAAGTTGAACACCGTAAAGTTGGTATCTGTCGTGACCGTGCTCGGCCCGTTCCAGATGTTCGCGTTGCGCCCGCCGGTGGAAAACTTCGCGATATAGTTCATGATCGTGCGGAGCATGGTGCGGATGTACTCGTTGTCCGTGCCCTGGAACTCCTGCAGCACCACGTCGTACAAATCGTCGAAGATCGGGTAGTCCTCCGGCTTCAGTTTGGAAAGGTCTGTCTCCGCGGAGATGTTGAAATCGCTGTAAAGGCGGTCCAGCAGCGTATTGAGGTACTCCATGGAGTCCTTGTCGCAGTCCGGCATGATCTGGCGGAAGAACTCTTCGAGAAACTGCAGATGCGTTGCGTAGCTGCCGCTTGGGCCATTCTCGCCCGCCTCGTCGTCATCGAGCGCCGTGATGATGTGGAACGGGTTGAGTCTTCCGTACTGCGCGTTGCCGACATTGATGATCTTGCCGTGCAGGTTCCCCGCAAGCTCCTGATACTCGTTTTCAGGGTCGAGAATGAAGATCTTCGCGTCATCCGCCGCGAGGTTGGACAAAATGCTCTTGGTCGCGTAGGACTTACCGGAGCCGGACTTACCGACGATGACCATGTTGGAGTTGACGCGCTCGCTGTCGCGGCGGAAGAAGTTGATGAACACGGGGATGCCGTCGTTCGCGCCGAGCTTCACGCCGCCCTCGTCGGAAATGTGCGCGAAGATCCACGGATAGCACGCGGCGACCGTGTTGCTCGGGATGCCGCGTCCCTCTTTGGAGAGCGGGTCGAGCCCGCTCACCTGCGAGCCGATGAACGCCTGCACCTGCTCAAATTCCATGTTGTTCAGCCGGAAGCTGCTCTCCTGCCACGCTCTGCGAACGGTCTTTTTCATCTCCGCGATGGACGGGAGCATGGAGTCGCCCGGCTGCTTGATCTTGTAGTTGTTGCGCGTGCCGACGATGTCGTACGCGGTGATGTACACGTTGCACTCCAGCAGCGATTCGTTATCCGCTTGCAGAGTGCCGAGTAACTCTTGCAATGTATTCAGATGCTGCTCGATCTCAAGGCGCTTGGAGTCGACGCCCGTCGCGCTCCACTGTCCGCGCAGCTCTATGAGCGAGCGGTCAATGCCGCGGATCGCCTTTGCGCGATCCATCGGCCGCGCCTTGACGACGACCTTCGTGCCGGGATAGGACATGACGCCCGCGAGCCATGCGTCGCCCACCAGCGAGGGATAATTGACTACGCGGAAGTTGTGCGTGATGATGTGGTTCACCTCGACGCGGCGCGCCTTGATATCCACGACCTCCGGCTTCGCCCACTGGGCGTAATCCTCCGGCGCGATCTTGTCGATCTCGTTCTCGTCGAAGTCCAGCGCGTTGGTGTATTTGAGAAATACCGCCAGCTCCTTGTCGTCCAGACGGTGTACGGTCAGTTCGCCCTGCTGGAGATTGCTCAGCGCGTTGCTGACCTGCAATTCGAGCTGCCGCTTGTCGCTCTCGAACAGCACAAGGTAGAAGAAACCCGTCACGACCTTCTCATCGTTGCAAAGGGCTTGCAGCTCGTTGATACGATCGTACTCGATCTCTATGCGCGCTTTCAGCTCATCCTCCGTCAAAAGGCCGCTCTCGTAGGAATCGCGCAGCTGATAGAGCTTCTCATATTCCTTTTCGAGGTAGCTTTCGTAGCGGATGGGCCGCTCGATCTTGACGATGTTGGCGCTGTACTTCGCGTTGATCGCGCGCAGGATGCGCCCGACGCCCGCCTCGATGGAGTTCTGCCGGCGGTGCTCGCTGAAAAAGCGGAACTCCACCGGGTCGATCTCGATTGCCGCGCCGTAGTACTCGCCTTTCCCGTATTCGATGAGCCGGTTATGGATCGCCGTAAAGCCGACGATGTCGTCCATGCTCTTGCGATTTGCCGCGGCGTCCTTCGCGTCCGCCATCTTGCGCATGGCTTCCTCGCTCTCGCGCCGGCGGCGTTCACGGATGGCCTCCTTCTCCTCCTCGGAGACCTTGCTGCTCTTGAGGAGCTTATCCTCCTCCTTACGCTTTTTCGCGCGCTCCTTTTCGCCGGCCTTGCGCTCCTTCTCGGTCATCGCGTCGGCTTTTCCGTCCTCGACGGCGCGCTTGAGCGATTCATTCAATTCGCGCTCCGCTTCCTCCGCGCGCCTCTGGCGGATCGCTTCTTTTTCCTCTTCGGAGGCTTTCTTGCTCTTGAGGATCTTGTCCTCGCGCTTGCGCTCCGCCTCACGCGCCTTCTCAGCGGCTTTTCTGGCTTTTTCCTCGGCTTTGCTCGCTTTCTTGTCAGCCTTTTTAGCCGTCGTTCCCTCCTCGGGTTCTTCCAGCGATTTTTTCGCCGCCTCGATGCGTTCTTCCTCGTCTTCCGCTTCACGCTTTTTGCGAATGGCCTCTTTCTCTTCCTCAGAGACCTTCTTGCTCTTCAGTAGCTTATCTTCGCGCTTGCGCTCCGCCGCGCGCTCCTTCTCTGCGGCCTTGAGCGCCTTGAGGCGTTCTCTCTTTTCGGCTTTGGTCTCGGTCTTCGCCTGATCCTTGCGGAACAGCTCGTCGAACGCAGCCTCATCCATTCTGCCCTCGCCGCGCTCAACAAGCATCTTATCCGTGTAAGCTTTGGCAAAGCGGCGGTCATAGCCGAAGTGCCCGAGGATATGCAGAAGATATCGGTAATTCGGCTGCTCATCGATGCGGAACAGCAATAGTCCCACCACAGCGCCGACGCCGATACAGATGCCGAACTTGTAGGGCAGGCTCGACAGGACCACCAGAATGATCATGGCGACTCCGACGCCCCCGACAAGCACGTCCCCCACCGTTACGCCGCGGAACAGCTCCACATCTACTTTGGTTTTGCCCGGTATCAGCCTTGTCATATCGACACGTTCCTTTATCGTTTATTTTAGCTTGCTTCAGTCGTCCAGCGTCATCCGTTTGGAAGGTACAGTCGGCGCTTCCTTTGAGCGGCGCGGTGCGGCAGCCGGTTCAGGCTTATCGCCGAGCGTCGGACGATTTCCGATACCGCCAACCTCTCGGTTGCCCTGGCTTGTAAAGCCGCCGCCCATCCTCCGGCTGGTCTGCTCTCCGCCGGCGCCTCCCGCCGGGGGCGCTGCCGAACCCGGTGCGCGGGAGGGCGATCTCATATTGCCCTGCGCGTCCACCTTGTTCGACATGGCCGCGTGCATCTTGTCTGCCTTAGCGGCAAGCTCGGCCGCTGGGGAACCCGGAGGCGGGGGAGGAGGCGGCGCCTTCGGGATATTGGCTCCGCCGCCGTCGGGACCGCCGCTCTGCTTACCCGGCAGGTCCGGATTGCCGCCGCCGGCATCGCTCTGACTGCCCGGCAGGCTCGGTCCGCCGGAAGATTCGGAAGGTCCGCCGCCGGCAGGACCGCCCGCGTCGCCACCGCTTTTGCCGGTCAGCTTCGCGTAGGCCTGCTCGGTTGCAAGGCGCTCCTTCGCGGCGGTCATTGCCTTCTGGCCCTCCACGTCGCCCTTGCCCAGGTTGTTCCATGCGTTGGCAGCCTTACCAATGGTAGTGTCATATCCGCGCTTGGCGACGTTCTGCAGCGGCTTCGTGGCGACGTCGGCAACCTTGCCCGTCGCCTTGAGCGCCGCGCCGCCGACCGCCTTTGCCGCGCCGGTGACGCCGCCGATCAGCTTGCCCGCGGAGCCGGACATATCGCCCGCCTGCACCGACTGCCAGCCGGCGCTGTCCGCGAGGATGCCGGTGAGCAGGCCAGTCGCCTTCTTTGACACCTCGAAAAGGCCGTAGATCAGCACCAGCTTCGACATGGTGTTGAGCATCGAGTTTTGAAACAGTACCAGTTCTGAGCTGGTAACGATGGGAAGCAGGACCAAAAGCAATCGCATGGCAATGACCGTGCCGAACACGCTGAACGCCTGCACGATGAACGCCGTCAGCCATTGCTTCGTTTTGCCGCCGCCGTCGAACGGCTGCGTGGCGAAGATCGGCGGCGCGATTAGATACAGGAACAGCATGTTGAACATACGCGCAATGCAGTTGAGGATAATGGTGATCAGGTCGAAGATCAGCGCGATCGCGGCGATGAACACCACGAGATAATCCGTTGCAAAGCCGACGTCGAAATCGCTGCTGACCTGGCTGATGTTGTAGATATTCTTCTCGCCGGAGTAGTACGGCCCGCGCACGGGATCCGTCAGCTCCGCTTTCTCGTTGTAAATGTTGTTCTTCGCCGCGTGCATGGTGCCCATCAGGAACAGATAGCGGTCCAGCGGCAGCATACCCTCGGCGGGCATCACGCGCGTATACGACTCCAGCGGGCGGAAGGACGCGTCGTTTCGAATGACGTCCATCGCCGTCACCATGGCGGTCGTCACGGCGTCGTAGTTGAGATCCAGCTTCAGGTCGGAGCGAAGATCGTGCGAATTCGCGATCTTTTGCAGGACAGATTGCCACGTATTCACCGTGTTCCCGTCCGCGTCCACGGTAGCGTAGTAGTACCGGAACACGTTTCGCCCCTGTAAATAGTAGAGGTCGGAGCGGATCTCATTGAAGCAGGTGTTGATGTTGTACCGGCTGGAATAAGAGGGGTTGAGCGAATAGTTGCCGATGGTGTTCAGCACGCGCCCCATCGCCGCATAATCCTCATCGGTATAGACTATGGTTTCCTCCAGATCCAGATTTCCCGGGTCGTTGAAGATATAGTTGATCTGCTCCATGAGCACGTTCGTCGAGTTGAGCACAATGACCATGATCGCGCTCATGCCGAGGATCAGGAACATGCTGCGAATCGCCGCGGTGATGATCTGCCCCAGCGACGTCTGCATCCTGCCGCTCGCGTCAAACATCTTGCGCACGACCGCCGCGATGGTAAAGCCAAACATCATGGCGATGCCGATGAGCGCCATGCCCCAGTAGACATTGTTGATCGAGCGGTTGTTGAAAAAGATATTGATGAGGTAATCTTTATCGCCGTTATAGCTGACCTGGTCGATGCCCGCGAAAATCTTGAACATCTGATCGAGCATGCCGACGATCTTGCACAGTCCGGTTTCCGCGTAATACAGCAGTCTGCCGACAAAGCTGTCGAGCACGAGCTGCATGACGTTATAAATGACGTCAAATAAACCGTTTAATATGGTATCAATTAAACCATCCACGCACCAATCCCTCCTTTCTTATACGACCTTGAGTTTCTTTCTTCTGAAGAGGACATAGCCCAGCACGCCCGCGAGCGAGAGGCAGACCAACGCGAAAAAGAGCAAGCTGTTGAAGTCAAGATATACGAGGATCGTAAACTGCTCCGACGTGGAGTTGCCCGCGGCGTCAAACACAAGAAGCTGATACATACCCGCTTCGGTCAGCCTTCCATCGGAAGGAAAGCTCACGTCGGCGCCGTCCCTCGTCATCGCAACAGAATCGCCGCTTTGAAAGCCGCTGATCTGTACCGCGCTGTGAAAGCGCCCATCCTTGTCAAGCTTGCCCTCCAGCGTCAGTTCCGGCGGCGTGTGGTCGATGATCGTGGAAAGCGTGTAGTGAAGGGTCGTCTCAGGACAAACATACTCGATCTCGTACAGTCCTTCGTCCCCCATCCCAATGAAGTTCCGCTCAAAGTACGTTTCCTCACCGTCGAGCGTCGCCTCAAGGATGTAGAAACCCTCCGGCATGACATAGCCGCCTGAAAGGTTGCTTGTCGCGCCCACGATCGTAAAGCCAAACAGGTTCACAGCGGAATCCAGGCCTGTAACGCCCACTGTGTAACTGCCGGGGAGGCTGATCTCGCTGAGGTTGGCCTCCTCCAGCGTCGTGCCGTTTCGGCTGAGTACCACCTCGATCCCGTCGTCCGCCGTGATACTCACTGGCTCGCTGACGATCATCCCATCCGCAACGTTCGCGCGCACCTCATAGATGCCGCTGCCCGTCGGATAGACGAAGCTGCGCGCCTCGCGATCGTAGTACGTCGTCTCGGAGATCCGCACCCGCGTCGGCGCCGACTGGGACGTGACCGGCTCCCCAGTCACCGCGTCCAGCACCCCGCTGTAATAGGTGTCGTCTTCTACGGCCGCGAGCGCCGGCGCGCAAAGCGCTCCAAACAGCGCCATGCCGCAAAGAACCAATGATATGGTTTTTCTGATCCGCACCCTCATGGGCATTGCCTCCCGTTATGTAGACGTTTTTTCCTGTTTCAGGCGGTTTCTCCGAGGATCTTTTCGTTCCGCACGGCGAGATCGTAGTACACGTCGTCCGCTCTGAAAATGTTGCTCCTGATTTCCGTCAGATCCATCGGCCCGAACTGGTAGAACGGGCACTTGTAGCTCGGCGTGTACTTCGTGCGCAGCGGGAAGCTGTTGAAGGACACGATGATGCTGTTGCCCGTGGATTCCTGATTGTTGAGCCTTTGCAATTCGCTCGGGTAGATCAGCGGACGCACCTGCGTCTGCGTCGACACGTTCACGTCGCCCGACTTGCTGCCGAGGCTGCTGCTGGTGCTGGTGGTCTTGACCGTCATGTTGCCGCACATCTCGGAGAACATCTTGCAGGTGTCGGTGTCGTTGGAGCCGATGAACATCTTCACGCCGCAGTTGCCGATGACGATGTCCGCCGTCTCCTTGCCGTAGACGTTCGTGAGCTGCACGAACGACTGCACGACCATGTTGAACCAAATTTTGCGCGAACGGCCGACCGTGATCATCTGGCCGAACTTGTCGATCTTCGGCATGTTGCCGAACTCGTCCATGATGAAGTACACGTTGCGAGGCAGCGTCTGCCCCGGCAGCGGCGTCGCGATCTTGATGAGCGCCTTGTAGGTCGAGAGGATGAACAGGCTCGCGAGCGCGTGGC
The DNA here is from genome assembly GCA_017458025.1 of Oscillospiraceae bacterium. Lineage (GTDB taxonomy): Bacteria > Bacillota > Clostridia > Oscillospirales > Oscillospiraceae > Hominicoprocola. Next base: position 6,874 of record JAFTGG010000011.1, read on the forward strand.
GCGTGTCCTTTTCGTCGGGGATCTTGAGAAACAGTGCCGTCTTGCCGAAAGCGAACTTCTTCGGGTCGATGTCCGTCGCGCTCGTCAGGCCGCAGAGGCCGCGGTCGTTGAAGATCGTCAGCTTGTCGAGCGTCACCGACATATAGCTCGACATCGTGTTCTCCGGCGCGGAGAGCACCTGGCGCGAGAGCTGGTACGCCTGCGAGAGCTGGCCTCGCCCCTCGAAGTAGTCCTTGAGCGCCTTATAGTTGTCGTCGGAATTGCTCAGCGCCTTGTTGATGTTAAAGAGGTTGAACTTCTCCTTCGTCATGCCGAGCTCTGGGTTCTCGCTGTCCTCCAGCATGGCAAGGCAGGTCGCCGTGACCAGCGAGCGCGCGCCGCGCTCCCACATCTGGTCCTTCTCGTTCGTGATGGGGACGAGACCGCCGACGAGGGCCTGCAGGTCCTCGTACATCTCGTCGAAGATCTTGTTTTTCGCCAGCTCCGCGTCGTCCTTCGCGTGGGTGAGGTCGGCGTAGGCGGTGTCGTTCCACTCAATCCACGGCTCCCCCTCCCGCGCGTCGCCGTCGATGCGGCGCAGGTCGGGGTAATCGTCCATGGAGTCGATGTGCATGATCATGCCCTTGCCGGCGTTGACGCTCTCCTGATAGGCGTCCCAGATCGGCTCGAGCGGGTTCCAACGCGAGGACGAATAGGTGTCACGCAGGTCGAGCACCATGACCTCGTAGCCCTGCTTCTTCAAAAAGCCGGAGTGGAGGTCGAACAGCTCGCCCTTGGGGTCGGTCATGATCATGCTGCTGCCGAGATTGGCGGCGGCGATGCACTGGATCATGGGGTTGATGAAGGTCGTGGTCTTACCGGAACCCGTCGCGCCGATGACCAGCGCGTGGACGCCGCTCTTCCAGTTGCCCTCCAGCTGGCCTTTCTTATTCAGCACCGCGCGGGCGGGCACGCCGTCGTTTTTTGACTGCGTGATCGTCTCATAGGTGAACGTCGGGAAATACTTGTCGCGCTCCTTTTCGGTGAGGAAGCGGCTGTTCTCTAAGCTCCCCTCGACGCGGTTGGCTTCGCCTCCCTTACCGCCGAGGAGGCTGGCGCCGCCAAACGCCCCCCGAAAGCCGCCGTTGAGAGCGTAGACCGCGCCCAGCACCAGCGTGACCGCGACGCCGACGAGCCATGTCCGCCCCTCGATCAGCATGTGCGCGCGGAAGGTCCAACCGCCGCCGTTCATCACGCCGCCGAGGCTCTCCACCACCGTGCGGAGCAGCGCTCCCAGCAGCAGCGACGAGGCAAGAAAGATACCAAAGTAGAGCAGGATCGTGCCCGCCTTGAGCTCCTTGAGCTTGTCGCCGAGAGATTCAAGCATTTTTTTCATCGCTTAGCCTCCTAATATGGGAGAGTTTCCCCGCCTCAGTCGAACGGTTCCAGTATCCAGAGCTGATAGTCTTTGCCGGCGCCTACCTTGCGCGTCTGGATCGCCGTGTTGTTCAGTTTGGCGCCGCCGCTCACCTCGAGGCAGATCTTGTCGCCGCTGAAGGTGCCGCGTCCGATGAGGTAGTACGCGGGCTCATCGCCCTCGGCCGTCTGAGCCTGCTCCAGATACCAGAGCTGGTCGTAACCGCCGTCGTAGTCCCAGATCTGGACGTCCATGTCCTTTGTGACGGGGGGGCCGTAGCTCGAGGTCTCCACCACTTTGCCATCACCGCCCGAGCTCGCGCTGTCCGCATAGACGAGCTTGTAGTAGATGCGGCCCCTGCCGTCGAAGAAGTCCACGCCCACCGGAGTGATGCTCCACCGCTGCGAGCTGGTGCCGTCATTCACGCTGGCGACGACCGCGGTGCCGTTGCTGTTGCTGCCGCCCTTGAGCGTCAGGCGCATATCCGAATTTTGGCCGTGCTTCGGGATGAGGACGTACCTGCCGATCGCCACCAGGTCGAGGATGAGATCCACGCTGTCGGCGTTCGGGATGCCCGCGTCCACCGCCGCCTGGCTGCCGGGGATGTAATACTGTCCCGCGTCGTTCATCTCCATGACCGGGTGGAGCTGCCAGCGCTGGGCCGGCGACGCATTTTTAGCGAGCTTGGCGACGCGGACCTTGCTGTTGTCGGTCGTTCCCGACGCCTCCAGAACATAGTCCCTGCCGCCGCGGTTGCGGAAGATGACGGTGCCGTCGTCCTGCGCGTCTATATACCAGTGCTGGTCGGAGTAGCCGTCATAGTCGTACGTTTGGAGATCGGCGTTGTTCTTTACCGCGTCCTCCGCCGCGCCGCCGATGTCGATCGTCTTGCCGCTGTTCACGTTCTCGATGCTGTAGTAGGGGGTCTTGACGCCGTCGATCACGTCGTTGCCCCGCTGGACGATCCTCCACTTCTGAACATTGTAGACAGCGCTGCGATCAGCGCGGTGATAGAGCTGGATGTTGGCGTTGTTGCCGGTGGAATTGCCGGACACGTCCATGCGCATACTGGGCGCCGCGGCCGAACCAAACTCGTAGGTGCCGATCGTCACCGGCTCAAACCTCTCCATCAGGCGGAACTTCTGGCTGTCGCCGCCGTTCTTCTTCGACACGGTCACGCCGGTACCGTGGGTCGTACTTCCGCCGGATACGCTCATACAGTAATTTGTGTCGCAGCGGTTGACAATGTTGTAATACTGGAGGCCGTTTTCGTCCTGCCCCGCGTCATTCAGATACCAAAGCTGATCGTTATTGAAGTCGCTGTCCCACTGTTGGAGCTGGCTGTCCGCCTGGATGGTGTTTTTGCCCGTAGCATCGATCACCTTGCCGTTCGCCATATTGACGATCTTGTAATACGCGCCGCCGCTGTCCGTGCCCATCTTCACGAAGTTCCAGCGGGCGTAATTCGATGATTCGTTGTATTCCCAGATGATGAGTTTTGTGCCGTTGTTGCTGTCGCTCGACGCCGGACCGACATGCATGCCGGGGGCGTGCTTGGGCAAAATGGAATAGGTGCCCAGCGTTTCCGGCGCAATGGTCTCGGTGAACTTCCACTTCCGATTGTCTCCGTTGCTGTCCCATAGCTCCACGGCGGCGTTATTACTGGTGGAGCTGCCCGCCACGCCAAGGTACTTCGTCGTATCGCTTCTCGGGATGATGTAGTAATATCCACCGCCGGCGCTTTCCACGAACCAGAGCTGGTTCTGGTTGCTCACATTCTTTTCCCAGAGGTGCGGCCTCGCGCCGTTGGCGGTGCTGCCCGAGTTGTCCAGCACCATGCCTGGCGCGTGGATGGACTCGATGGTATAGTAATTGATCTTCTTGCCGTTGAGATACGTCTCGCCCTGCTTCTCGAAGCGCCAGCGCTGAACCTCGGTCTCCTCCGCAGTATAGAGCTGCACCTTCGTGCCGCTCGACTTGCCGTTGCCCGCGAGATCAAGGTTTTTATCCGTGGCGTGGGCGGGCGAGAGGGTGAACACCTTGCCGTCGAAGCGGTCAGCCACCGCCACCTCGGTCAGCTTCCACTTCTGGGCGTCGGTGTTGTTCTTGGTGTAGACCTGTATATTGGTCCCCGCCGTCGTCCCCGCGCCGCTCACATCGAGGCAGAGGTTCTTGTTGCCGCGGTTGACGAAGGTGAAGTAGCCGTCCGCGTCCCTCACCGCGAACCACTGTTTATCCGCATCGTCAGCGACGAGAGGCCACTGCATCACGCTGGCGCCCGATTTGTTGTCGCCATACACGTCCATGACCAAGCTGCTGTTCATATTCTCAATCGTATAGTATGGCGTCGTTACGCCGTCAAGGTCTTCCTCGCCCACCTTCGTAAACGTCCATTGGACACTGGAATGATCTGACGCCGCCGCCAGCTCCACGTTGGCGCCGCTTTCGACTTTGGCGTTATGGACTCTTGCCGCCATGCCCGGCGCGTGCTTGGGCTCCATCGTGAAGGTCCTGCCGCTCAGCGAGTCGTCGCCGGTCAGGCTCGTCACGGAGCCCGCCAGACCGCTGACCTGCCACTGCTGATAGGCGCCGTCCGTCCTCGTGTTGAGCTTCAGCGCCGCGCCGCTGGAGGGATTGTCCGAGTTAGGCGCGGAGACCACAAAGCTGGTGTTGCCGCGCGCCGCGATATAATAGCGGTCGCCGTCCTGCGGCCCCAACAAGTACCAGTATTGCATGTTGTTATTGCCGGGCGTCTCCGCGATCACGTCGGCGTTCTGTGCGAAGGAGTTCCCCTGTACGGTGAGCGCCAGGCCGGTGTTCAGCTCCACAATGCGGTAGTACGTCGTCGAAACGCCGTCGAGCGTGTCCGTTCCCGCCGGCTCAAGCCGCCAGCGCTGGGCGTTGCCGGTGGGGTCACTGGTGCGGATCGACACGCCCTGCCCCGTCTTCGCGCCGGCGGGCAGAGCCATGCGCATAGCCGCCGTTCTGCCCGGGATGAACTCTACGGCGGTGCCGAGGTCGAGCGCGTCGGAGTAGCCGTCCTCGCTGAACAGCGTGATCGTCCATCGCTGCGCGTCGTCCGCCGCGTCATTGGTCGTCACATTCACCGCGGTGCCGTGGGCGGTGGACCCGCCCGCCACGGCGAGGCTGACGCTCGGATTGGCGGCGTTGCGGATGAAATACATATTGCCCGAATCCCGCTCGAGGATCCACCTCTGGTCGTTGCCGCCGTCGCTGTGGTTGTAAAACTCCACGTTCTTGCCGCTGGTCACGTTGTTCACGCCGGGAACGTCAAGGCCGCGGTCTTCGCCCGCACTATTGACGCCGTTGATGTAATAGGTCTGATTTTCGCCCACCACGCCGGCGTCCACAATCTGCCACCACTTATCTTTGTTGCTGTCCGCCGTCATGATGATCGCTTTATCGCCGTCTTTCTTCCCCTGATTGCTCAGGCCAAGGCGCATCCCCGTCGCGCAGGCGGGCTCAAACTGCACATACGCGCCGTTCAGCGGGCCGACCCACAGGTTGTCGAACAGCTTCTCCTTCTCGGTGGCGCCTCTGGCAATCAGCGCCGACACCAGCTTGTTCTGGATTTTGTGCTCCTCGGTTTTTCCCCCTTTCGTTACGGTGTAGATTGCCGTGCTGCCCTCCATGCGCAGGCTGACGTTGTCCAAATCCGCGTCCTCGAACAGCGGCGTCTCCGTATCGCTCGGCGTGCTGCGGGTATAGACCGAAATCATCGGGTTCGACGCGCTGCCCTCCAGCCTCGTGTTGTCTATCGTGACGTTCTCCGTATGGTTGTAAATGGAGTCGTCCCGGATCTGGGTGGCGGTGTCGCCGCCCACGAGCTTGGCGAAATCCGTGTCCTTGTCCATCGGATCGGTCTCGCCCTCGTTGGCGATCGCGTCCTTGATCATGCGGATGCGCGCCGCGCGGCTGACAGACTTCCCCGCGATGATGTAGCCGCTCTCGCGGTTGTCCACGGCGTGGCTGGTGTCGATGATCAGATTCTCGGTGGCGATGATGCCGAAGTTGATGACGCCGCCGCCCTTGATCACGACGCCGTTGAGCGCGCCGCCGCACAGCAGCGCGTTCTCCTCGATCACGATGCTGCCCTCGCTATAGATGTTGCCGCAGTTTTTGTCGTACTTCGTCAGCGGCATGATCTTCGCGCCGTCCTTGACGATGAGCAGCCCGCCGTCCTCGACGATGATCTTGCCGTCGTTGAGGAGCACGCCGTCCACCGTCAGGACGCCGTCCTTCTTGACGGTGATGCTGTAGCCCTCTGGGATGTAGTACAGCGGCCTTCCGAGGGTCGTGATCTGGTCGTCTCTGACCTCGAAGTTCTCATTCAGCGTGGGAATCTTGTACTCCTTGCCGAGGAAGATCTTGAACTCCTCGACGCCGGCCTTCGTTCCGGCATTGAACACCTTGAACCGCCGGCCGCTGTTGTCGAAGTCCATCGTCTCGTTGTAGCCGCCGCGGTCGTTGTCCCAGTGCCAGATGACGAAGTTGTCGTGCGTGTACTCGTAGTTCGCCGCCGCAGCGCCGCGAAAATGCTTGTCGATGATCCACGGGTCGGTGCGCATATCGTTGTCCTTCGCGCCGTAGCCGGAGATGGGGTTCGCAAAGCCGCCGCGGGTGCGGCGAACGTTCAGATCCTCATAGTCATCCTCGAGACAGATGGCATAGTCCGAGCAGGTGTCGTCCTTGTTCGCCGCCCAAAGACGCCAGGCATTATATCCCTCCTTCACTTCCGCCCACTGGATGTAGGGGGTGCGCTCGCCGCCCACGGTGATGAAGCTCTTGGCGTCTTCCAGATTCGCTTCCCTTTGCGATTGCGCGTTCTGAGCGTCTATTTGACTAATGCTCATATAGCCGCTGACGCTCCAGAAGTTATCAAAATAACCGATTTTGGTGCCAGCCGACTCCGCAGCCTTCTCCGCGTCCTCCATGTCGTCGCGCCAATCCTTGTGGGCGCTGTCGCCAACGCGGGAGAGCGTGTCGCAGTATATCTTATTCGCCACATACGTGGTGTACCAGTCGCCGCGCTTCGAGCCGCCGTCGGGGCTGGCGTTGAAGTAGTACCGATCGCCCATCGTGTTCTGATAGAACATGATGCGGCTGTACTTCGTCTCCTCGATGGGGATGTAGCTCGTCTCGTTGCTGATGTCGTAGTCGACCTGCTCGCCGAGCGCCTGCATGTCGTCGATCCAGTCCCACACGACGATCTTGGTGGTCGTGCTGCCGGGCGTTGCCTCCGCAGCCTCCGCCGCAGGCGCGAACACGCCGAAGGGCGCGACCATCAGCGCCGCAAGCAGCAGCGACATGCCCCTGTGCGCAATGTTCCGGTGCAGTTTGTTCTTCATATCTCGTCACTCCTGTTCCGTAAGGTGTGTGTTTTTCCGATCCCAGCGCGCGAGCGGCGCTCACGCGCTCGGATCGGCTGCGCGCGCACGCGCGCGCAGCCCCTTTGACCGCTTTTCCGATCAGCTCTGGATCTTGCCCGCCTGATTCTGGACGTCCGTGATCTGGGTCTGGTGGATGGTGTTGCCGCCGGTCTGCGTGTTGACCCACTTGATCATCTGCGGCATGAGCAGGTTCAGCGCAAGGATCAGGACGAAGATCAGCACGAAGCCGATGATCGCGTTCTTGAGCGCGCCCTTCGCCTTCTGCTGCTCCTGCGGCTCCTCCGCCTTGGCGAACTTGACGCCGAGCACGACGCAGTACAGCGCGCCCGCCGCGCCGACGATCGCCAGCAGCGGGCCCATCAGGCTGTTCAAAAGGGATACGATTGGGGCTACAACTTCTGCAAACATGTTTCTTTACCTCCAGATTTTTGTTTTTTTGTGCTTGTATTTATGTAAAGGCGTTTCCGCCGTTACACATGATATGCTGTTTTGGGGTTTACGCGTTCTTGAGGACCTTGTAGAGCTCGGCGTCCGTCGCCTCGAGGTAGGGCTGCGTCCAGAACACGTTCACGATACCCAATGTGATCACGGAGAGCAGGAACCAGCCGATGAAGCTGAGGTCGAGGAGGAATGTCTTCCACTTATGCCCGTGCATCATCTGCTTCGAGCGCTCCATGGCCTCCGGTCCGCTGATGCCCGGCTCGTCGGCAAGGAGGTTCGGTACCATGCGGTAGGAGTAGGATTTGATGATGCCGGGAACGATAAACAGCAGGCTCCACAGGAGGGTGAACAGGTCGCGCATAAACATTCCCACGACCACGTTGCCGTAACCGTTCTTAAAGCCGTACAGCAGCTCGCTCAGATCCGCCGGCGCGTCGCTGTTGACGATAAAGAAGCGCGTACAGCCCACTGTCAGCGGATTGATCGCGAGCAGCTTGACGAAGAAGCCGATGGCAGCGACTCCCGACAGCACGCCGACGACGATTTTGACGGCGGTGTCCCGGTCCTCCTCCGGCACAGTGTCGAAGATGTCGATGGGCGGCTTGTCGATGGACTGCTCCGTCTCAAACGGAGGGGAGGGCAGCGTGTCGATCGAGCCGCTCTGCGTTATCGTGCCGCCGTTTGTCCCACTCGCCTCGTCCACGCTGTTTTTCGCGGAGCCCGCGCCGCCGCCAATAATCGCCGTCAGGATGAGCGCGACGATCACGCACTTCCAGTAGTTCGCCTTGAAGGCTGCCTTGCCCTTGGCTTTGAGTTCTTTTCTATCCCACATGATGATTTTTTGCCTTCTTTCAAAAACTTGGTTTTACCGCGTCGGGCCTTCCGGCGCTTTATGCTCGGGCGCTCTCTGTTCTTTCCGCTGCTGTTTTTCGGCGGTGCGTTCCCGCTCCCGCTCGACGGGTTTGTCGCGCGCCCTTGCCGTCAGCTCGCCGTGGAGGTCTGTCATCATGCCCTCCGCGTCACGGCTTGCGATGCGCTCCTGGAGCTTCGGGCTGTCCAGCATGCGTCCGAAGGCCTTCGTGCCCTCGATCTTCCGCGCCCAGCCGTCGATCTCGCCCATGTCGGGCGCGGCGGTCGACACCTCCGCGTCCGGCACCTGCATCCAGCAGCTCTCCGCGGCGACAAGTCGCGAGAGTGTGCGCGGATCGGGGTCATTCTTCGCCTGGCTCCACAGATCTGACATCAGCTCCTGATAGGTTCCTGTTTTCTCCGGTTCTCCACCCGACACGCTGCTCATCTCCTTTCCGCCGCCGGCGCCGTCACAGCTCAGGGCCTTGCGACCGCCTCTGCTGCACCTTCTGCGGGACGCCCAACTGCGCCCGCAAGGTGGCGTCAACCTGCTTCGCCTTCTCCGCGACGTCCCTGCTCATGCCCTCGGCGGGCTCCGGGACTCTGAAATTCAGCCCGTTTTTCTCGACGAAATCCCGCGCCGCCCCGCGGACCATAGGGTGCTCCACCATAAAATTCTTCAGCTCCTGGCGCAGCTTCGTGTCAAAGCCCTTCTCGTTCTTGAGCTTATTGAGGTCATTCACAAAATCGCCGTACGCCATGGCGTGCACACCTTTATCCGCTTCGAGCCGTTCGGCGTCCCGCTGCTTCATTTCCTCTTTTCCCCTGGCGATCTGCTCCGGCGACAGGTACCTCGAGACGTCGATCGCGTCCTTGTAGCCGCCCTTCGCCCGGTCGAAGCGGGCTTGCTCGGTCTTCTCGCAGAATTCCATGAACTCCGCCGGCGTCGAGACCAGCGCGAGGCTTTTCATCATCGCGTCGAAGCGGTTGCGGCCAAACTGGTGGTCGCGCACCTTGTTGCCGCGGAGGTCGAGGTACTGCTCGATCGCCTGCTTCGCCTGCTTCGGGTCGCCCGTGCCGGTGGAAATGCCCTCCACCGCCTTGAGCGCCGTCTCGTACTCCTTGGAGTTGCCGACGAAAAAGCTCTTGAACTTGCCGTAAAAGGATCTCTGCTCGCTCCGTTTCAGATCGTCCAGCAATGCTTTGGCAGGCTCCTTGCGATTTTCCGCCGCCGTCTTCGCCGCCGCCTTCGCCGCCTTCGCCGTTTCGATGGTCGTCTGCCGCTCCCCCATCATTTCGTTATACGGCAGCAGGACCTCCTCCGGAGCGGGCGGATTCTTCCCGTCCAGATGTAAAAACTTTTTCGCCCCATCAAAAAATACAGGCTGAAACAAGTCCTGGGTGGTTCTATTTTTGGAGTATTCCTTCTCCGCCTCGATCGACAACGTATACTTCCAGTCATCGTGTCTGCTGATTGGAGGCGTCGGATCGTCCAGGCCCAGCCCCTTGTCATTCATCATTTTCTGCACAAGGCGCATTGCGCAGAGGTTCCGGCCGGCATATGAGCGCGCCCGCTCCCAATCCTGTACCGCGGGAGGCTTCTCCCAGATATTCTGTACTTTCTCGCTCTTCGCATACTCCGCCTGCCAGTTCGGGTCCTGATACATTTCCCCGATTTCCTGCACGTTTCTGTGTATCGTCTCCGCAAGCTGCTCCAGGTAAGCGCCGTAGGTGTTCGGCGGGTATTTGCCCGGCATCGTTTTGTCCTCCTAAATATAAAGTCGCTGTGGCGTGTTATCTCGCGGGGCCCTGCTCTCCCTTTTGCGGCGCGGCGTTCTCCGCCTCGGACCGCTCCGGCGCCGCCCCGGTCCGTTCCGCTTCCCGCGCCCTCAGTTGGTTCGCACGCTGCGGGTACTGCTCAAGCGCCATACCGTGGAAGCGCAGCGCGTTGAGATAAAGGGATTCCTGCCTCTCATGCCCCATCAGATACTGAAAATCGGGGTCCGCCATGACGCGGTCTGTCTCCTCGCGGAGCATCTGGCCGTCGAGCGGCTTTTCAAAATCGTGGCGCACCTGGTCGACGAGCTTGCCGTCCGGTGCGGGGCCCTTTCCCCGCCAGGTCGTCATCCTGTGCGCCGCCGCCAGCATCGCGAAGTCGCGCGGCTGCGCAGTCCGCGCGCGTACCTTTGCTTCTATGCCGCGCATGACGTCGATCGCCGGGCGGGTGGGCAGCTCCGCCTCCGAAAGCTTGTGTTCACGCTCCTGCAGGCCGCGCACCAGCGCGTCCACGCTGCCGTTCTTCGCCAGACGCTCGCCGCTGCCGTCCGCCATCAGGGATTGGAACGCCCGCGTTTTCTCGATGCCCTCCGAGATCTCCCGGATCGCCTGATAGTTGAGCTCGCCCGTTACAAAGCCGACCGCCATGCCGCGCAGCAGCAGCCCGTTCGCCGCGATGACGTTGGCAAGGCTACGAGACCGCCGCGCGTCGTCGGGTGCGTCGCGCGCGAGCGCCATCTGATCGTTGATGTACTTCCGGTGATTGGCGATGCCCTGCTGCTCGAGCTCTTGCCGATAGTTTGTAAAGCCTGTGCCCGCCAGCGGTCTCACCTCCCTTCCGCGCCGGTTTACGATTTGCTTATATCCGTTCAGGCGCCGAACTCAGGGCCCTTGTTCTGCGCTTTCTCGACGTTTCGCTGCGATGTCCTTTCCGCCGGCGCTTGCGCCTGCGTCTTTTCCTGAATCTTGTTCATCTTCTGCCCGATGCCGTCGATGAAGGACTCCTGCTTCTTGCCTGCCATGTCGTCCATCACAGTGGTAACAAGCTCGTCTCCCATGGCTTTCGTCATCTGCTCGAACTGCGGATTTCGGGTAAAGCCCTTCTCCACGGCCTGTTCCACCTTGCTCCAGGGAACGTCTGCCTGCATCCGGGACTTGTCGATCTCCCCGGTCTTCGGGTTGCGGGTCAGATTGTCCAGCACGATGTATTCGCTCAGCAGTCTCCCTGCCTCCTCTGTCGACGGCACAATGCCGGTCTTCTGTTCCCACCGAAGTCTCAGATCCGCCGCCTCCTGCCGGAGCTGATCGAGCCGTCTGCCGACGGTGTTGGCGTTGAGAATGGGGCGTGTTGTTCGATTGAAGGCGGGCCTTTTTTGCTCCGCGGAACGGAAGTACTCTACCATTGCGCCGCCGTGTCCCTCGGTGATCAGGCCGATGGTCTGGGCCCTGCCCTCTCTCACGAGCGGTGTAAAGGTGGCGTCCCTGCGCAGGGCGCTGGTCTGCGTCTTCAGGGAATTCTCCGGGTCCGTGGGGATGGGCTTGTCAAGGCTGCTCTTTTTGCCGCGCTCGGCGTGGACGAGGTTGCGCAGCACGGTGATCTCCGCCACGGTGTCCTCCAGCTCCCTCGGCTCCTCCTTCGCCACATGCGCCTGCAAGATCTCAATGCGCTCCCTGGCGGTAGGCATATAGCGCGCCATAAGGTTGTTGTTGGAGAGCTGTCCGGCGGGCAGATGCTTCACATGATCCTTAAACATGTCGTCCAGCGCGCCGCCATGTCCGCTCTTGGCGGCGGAAACCGCCTGCTTCATGACCTTTGGGTCGCCGTTCAGCTTAGCAAGGAACCCCCGATAGGTGGGGTCGTTTTTGAGCTCCGCGGCCTTATCCGCGATGTCTTTGGCGCTGAGGTTCTTGCCAAGGCTCTTTTTGTTGCCGCGTACAGAGTCGGCGAGCATACGCGCCGCCATGATGTTCGCGAGCTGATCAGTGTCGATGACGGTTTTGCCGTCCGCTCCGACCTTTTCGAGGCTCCCTTTCCCGCGGAACTGTTCGATCCACTTGTCGGCCTTCCGCTGCTCCGCCGCTTTGACCGTAGGGTTCGTCATGTACTTGTCCGCCGCCTCGGCGATGCCCTTCGCCGAGGGATTCTTCGATGCGAGGCCCGACGCCTCCTGCCGGACGGCGTCCAGCAGCGCGTAGTGTTCCTCCGTCGACAGCGGTTTTACAGCGTCGCTAACATCTCTCCTCTTGTCCAACGTCCGATTGATCAGGCAGTCGGTAATCAGCTTCTTCGTATTTTCTCGCAGGGAGCGGCCCTCCTTGCCGTCGAAGCCCTTCTGGAGCTTCATCAGCCTTGCCGCCAGAAGCTCCTTCTCGAAGCGCTTTTCAAAGCTGCTCTTATGCGACTCCCAGTTCCTGCCGTTCACGGCGCGCGTGGTGCTCGTAAAGTCTTTTTCCGATGCGATCAGGTCACGCTTTCCCACGTCGTCGTGATTCGTAATATTATAGATTTTGCGTTGGTCATCCGGCAGCTTTTCGTCTTCCAGATACTTCTGCTCAAAGTTTCCGATCTTTGTGTCCAGCCGCCGGATATTCCCGCGAAGCTTTTCGCCGAGCTGCTCCAGCTTTTCAGGGTCGGGTTCGCCGTCCTGCCACTCCTTCTGCCAATCAACGCCGGTTTCCATCGCCGCGTTGTACTCTTCATATAGCTCCGTGATGCCGAAATCCTTCGCCGTTTTCTCATAGACCGACGGATCTTTGAAGTTGCTGTTGAACATATCCGCCATGTTCATGTCCGCATGCTCAAGGTCCACGACTACGTCCTTCATCTTCGTAAGGCCTGTGGAGCCGCTAAAGATACTCGCAGCCACATTGGTCTCCGTGGCAAGACCGTTCTTCAAGTTCTCTGTGTCGAGTTGGAGGGATTTGAGATAGGTCATCATCAGCCCGTGACCGGGCTGGTCCTTGTATTTCTCCTCCACCTTTTTCAGCAGCCCCAGTTCATCCGCGCAATACTGTTGAAACCCCGGGTCGTCCGTATCCAGCGTGTTATACTCGTCCCACAGTTCGGCGGAATCGATCTCCTCGTCGCTGCCCGTCAGGGTGGTTTTTCCGGTAAGCCCCTCCCCGTAGGAGGCCAACGCATTATTCCTCACCGACATATCGTATGCCTGTCTGCGGAGAGGGTCGTCCTTGGGAATCAGGTATGCGAGGGTCTCCCAGATTGTGTAGTGGTTGAGCTGGTGATCAATTTCAAACTTGCGGAGTTTCGGCATAATGACAGCACCCTTTCTTATAAACTAAACTTCGCCGTGCGCCC
>JAFTGG010000097.1 GCA_017458025.1 Oscillospiraceae bacterium
CATCCAGATGGAGCTCGGCGAGCCCGATGCCTCCGGCCGCCGCCGCCCGATCGAGAAGCAGGGCAGCGAGTTTGAACTGCCGGTGGACTGCGTCATCATGGCGCTGGGCACCAGCCCGAACCCGCTCATCAAGAGCACGACGCCGGGTCTCGAGGTCAACAAGAAGGGCGGCATCGTCGTCAACGAAGATGGCATGACCAGCAAGCTCGGCGTTTACGCCGGCGGCGACGCCGTTACGGGCGCCGCGACGGTCATTCTCGCGATGGGCGCCGGCAAGCTTGGCGCGAAAGGCATCGACGAGCAGCTATCGGGCAAGTAAATATACTTTACAGGAAAACCGCTGCGTGCGCAGCGGTTTTCTTTTGTGTTTGGGCTTGCCCGGCGCGCATAAAAATGGTACAATAATAAAAGCAATACCGCACAATTCATGATATGCAACTTGCTTGCATAAATGTTCGACCTATGTCCCAAAATTCCTTGGCCATGCGACGGCATGCCGTGCGGAATTTTGTGCCATCTGCCGAAATTTCCGGCTGCGCAATCTGCGCGCCAGAATTTGCGGTATTGCCTAAAAAACATGGAGGCGGACAGCATGATGGTATTCAATTTTCAGATCAACGTTGCGGAGTTTGACGGCCCCAGCGCGCTGAAGGGTAAATTTGAGCTTGACGTCGGCGAGAAGCGCGTCGTGTGCAGCCTGCCGACCGGGCATTTGCAGTCCGTGACGGCGACCGCGCCGCTGAAAATCGCCGAAGGCGAGAAAATATTCATGAACGGCTACCAGACCTGGACCTATTGCCCCGAGTACACGGCGAAGGACGTCGTCCGTCCGCACGCGAAGCTGCCGAAGGCGGCGATTGACAAGTTCAAGCTTGACCGGTACGGAGACTATCACTTTGTCGACTATCCGTGCAAGCAGGGGATGTTCCACGGTTTTTCCTACTGCTACTTCCGCTACCGCGACGCCTACCGTCTTATCGCCTCGCTCGATGAGAAACCCGGGTATACCATCTTCCGCTATGACGCGAACAAGGGCGAGCTGGGCATCGAGCGCGACTGCGCGGGCCTGCACTGCGGCGGCGATTTTCACGCCTTTGACCTGTTTTACGCCGTCGGCAGCGAGGATGAGGTGTTTGACGCGTGGTTCGACGCGCTGGGGATTCGTCCGCGCACGATGGAGAAGATCGCGGGCTACTCAAGCTGGTACAACCGCTATCAGGACATCAGCGAGAAGACCATTCTGGACGACCTCGCGGGCTGCTCCGGACTGCTGGAGCAGGACGACCTGTTTCAGGTCGACGACGGATGGGAGCCGTTTGTGGGCGATTGGCTGGAGCCGGACGAAAAGAAGTTCCCGAACGGCATGGCGGCGGTCGTCGACGCGATCCACGCCAAGGGCTTTCAGGCGGGCCTGTGGCTCGCGCCGTTTGTGGCGCAGGAGGGCTCGCAGCTCCTCAAGGAGCACTCCGAATGGTTCCTGCGCGACAAAAACGGCGAAAAATGGTGCAACGGCAGCAATTGGGGCGGGTTCTACTCGCTCGACATCGACAAGCCGGAGGTCGAGATGTACCTCGCGCAGGTGTTCCGCCGCGTGTTCGAGGAGTGGAACTTCGACCTCGTCAAGCTGGACTTCCTCTACGGCGCAGCGCCGTTCGGAAACGACCGCGAGACCCGCGCGGGCCGCATGATCCGCGCGATGGATATGCTGCGCGGCTGGTGCGGCTATCGCAAGATCCTCGGCTGCGGCGTGCCGGTCATGCCGGCGTTCGGCGTTGTGGATTACTGCCGCGTCAGCTGCGACGTGTCGCTGGATTGGGACGATAAGCCGTGGATGCGGCTCATTCACCGCGAGCGCGTTTCCACGCGGCAGGCGATCGGCAACTCGGTGTTTCGCCGCCAGCTCAACGGCCGCGCGTATCTGAACGATCCCGACGTATTCTTCCTGCGCGACAACAACGTGAAGCTCAGCCAAAAACAGAAGAATCAGCTCGCCGCGCTCGACGCCGTTATCGGCGGCGTGTTCCTGCACTCGGACGATATGTCCAAGTACAGCGAGACCGCGAGGCAGCAATACAAAGCGCTGCGCCACCTGCGCGGGGCGGAGGACGTGCGCATCAGGACGGACGGGAAGTGGCAGCTCCGCTGCACGCTGGATGGTCAGCCGTACGAGATGACGCTGGATAATCTGCCCTGATTTTCAGAAAATAAGTATTGACAAATCGCTGAGCGGGGGTATAATTAATTTAGCTCAATTGAATTTTGCCATATTTTCTGAAAGGAGATACCGCTATGAATGTTTATGATTTCACTGTGAAGACCCGCAAGGGAGAGGACGTTGCGCTCGCCGATTTCAAGGGCAAGGTGCTGCTGATCGTCAATACCGCCACCGGCTGCGGCTTTACGCCGCAGTACAAGGAGCTGCAGGAGATTTACGACGCCGACCATGACAAGGGCCTTGAGATTTTGGACTTCCCGTGCAACCAGTTCGCCAATCAGGCGCCCGGCAGCGACGAGGAGATTCACACCTTCTGCACCGGCCGCTTCGGCATCACGTTCCCGCAGTACGCGAAGATCGACGTCAACGGCGAGAACGCGATCCCGCTCTATAAGTGGCTGACCGAGAATACGAAGTTCGAGGGCTTCGGAAAGGGGCCGCAGGCGCTGATGATGAGCGGCGTTGCGAAGAAGATGGATAAGGACTACAAGAACAACGGCAACATCAAGTGGAACTTCACCAAGATTTTGATCGACCGCGAGGGCAACATCGTCTCCCGTTTCGAGCCGACCGAGTCTATGGAAAACGTCAAGAAAGCCGTCGAGGCCGCGCTGTAAGAACCTGTATTCACAGCCGCCGAACACCGCCTGAGCCAGTCTTTTCCCGCCATGCGGCGTCGTTTTTCCTCGAAATTCGCCGAGATTCCTTCGTCAAACCGTCACCGCCTGACGAAAATATCCCTTGCTCATCCGCTATCCTTCGACTGTGAATACAGGTTCTAAAAGGCATATCGAAAAGAAGGGCTGCGAAGCAGCCCTTCTTTTTGCTTCATCTGGTCTTATAATAATTATTAGATTTGGATATTTTCACAAGGCCAGCCGTGGGCTATTCTGGGGATAATAAATCCAAAGGAGGCAGTTTCCATGAAAGAAAAGATCTCAGCGCGGAAGGTCGTCTATGTCGCGCTGCTCGCGGCGCTGGTGTATGTCGCGACGATGATCAGCTTTCCGCTGCTCGGCAGCAAGGTCCGTCTCGCGAATCCGGTGTCGTTGCTCGGCAGCCTTCTGATGGGGCCGCTGTTCGGCGGCCTCGCGTCCGGACTCGGTAGCCTGATCTACGATATCCAGACCGGCTATGGCTTTGAGAGCATCATCACGTTTGTCTCAAAGTTTGCGATGGCATGGGTCGCGGGCGCGATCGCGTTCTCCGGCGGGCGTCAGGCGGACGACCACAAGCGGAACGTCATCGCCTGCACCGCGGGCGCGTGGACGTATGTCGCGCTCTATATGTTAAAGACCTTTATCTTCCAGCGCTTTGTCTACGGCTATCCCGCGGACGCGGTCTGGGCGACGATGCTGAGCAAGTTTCCGGCGTCCGCCATCAACGCGGTGGCGGCGATGGTCATCGCGCCCATCTTCTACACGGCGCTGCGCCCCGCGCTCAAGAGTACGGGACAGCTCGATGCGATGCGTCCGGCGTGATGTGATAACATCGGCTGCAATGAAATATCTCATTTGAATAGTATGAGTTCCCGAAAAGCAAAACGGCACTGCCCGAGGGCGGCGCCGTTTTGCTTGTTTCGCAGAAGTTTCTTACAGGTTCTTCTCGTAGCTCTCGATCATCTTCTTGAATGTGTGACCAGTACGACCCTTAGAGAGCTTCTCCATCCGGCAGCGGATGACGTCGTTTGTCAGGATACGGATGTTGACCGCCAAAACCCCGTCGCCAAGCGGGTTTACGTCGATTCGGGAAATGTAGGTATCGACGAAATCACGGGTGATGATGCCTTTGTCAATGTTCTCCATCCCGCGTTGCAGCGACTTCTTCAAGCGTTCGATTTGAGCTTCGAGGTCGGAAGCGAGTTCCTCCTTATCCTCCATTTCGTTCAATTCTTTTTCGAAAGCGGCGGCGTCCTCGCGGGTCTTTGCCAGCAGCATCTTGAACTCGTCGAGCGTGATGTCGCCGGCAATCTTCATATCGAGCAGGTCGCTCTTGCGCTGGTCGATTCTGTCGAGTTCCCTGTGCAGACGCGCGCGCTCCGCGTCAAAGCGCGTTGAATCGTCAATCAGCTCGCGGTATCGGCTAAGGTAAATATCCAATACCTCGTCGGAGCTGACGGAGAACTCCTTGAACACCTCCAGTACGATGTCATTCAGCTCGCTTTCGTAGATGGGCAGGGAAGGGCAGGAGTCCGCGCCGTTTTTGATTTTGTGGCTGCAAATCCACTTGCTCTCGTCCGTTCCCTTGTAGTGGACGTCCTTGCAGTAGTAGGGCTCGCCGTCGACCGCGCAGAAGATTTTGCCGGTGTAGGTGTTCTTGTGAGTCGAGCAGTTGCGCCGCCCCTTGACGTCGATGCTACGGCGGCGGAAGACCTCGTTGGCTCTCTCCCACAGCTCCTCACTGACGATGGCGGGCACGACCTCGCCGGTCTCGTCCTTGTACATCGTCCACTCATCTTCGGGGAGGAACTTCTGGCGCTTGCTCATCA
>JAFTGG010000098.1 GCA_017458025.1 Oscillospiraceae bacterium
CCGACGTCCCCGCCGCGGGCGCTTCCGCAGCCTGATTCTCCTTGTCAAGTATTTCTGCCATTGCGATGTCCTTTCCCTGCTGTGTCGTACGCTTGCCGAGTGTAGCACGGTTCTTGCGGAAAATCGTTTCAAATCGGTTACGATTCGGCTACAATTTTGTTACCGTTTTTCCCGTGCGTTAGACGCGCCGGATATCAAAAAAGTTCCGCGCCCGCGCGAACTTTTCTCAGCGCGGCGTCAAATAGTATAGCAAAAACGCCCTATGCTTTCAAGGCGCATTTGTTTAAGATTTTCTTAGGATTCCACCCTTGCATTTGTCTACCGGCAATACTATAATGAAACAGAATTTTGGTTTGGAGGAGTGAACGCCATGAGCAAGGTCATGATTCCCGAAGGCTATCGGACGCCGCTGTCCGTCTACGAGATGCAGCGCGCCATCGAATTTATCAAGAGCAACTTCCAGACGAATCTGAGCAACGCGCTCAATCTGCGCCGCGTCTCCGCGCCGCTGTTCGTCGACGAGGCGTCCGGCCTCAACGACGACTTAAACGGTGTCGAACGCCCGGTCGGCTTTGACATTCCCGACGTGGGCATAAACGCGCAGGTCGTGCACTCGCTCGCAAAGTGGAAACGCCTTGCGCTCAAGCGTTATGAGTTCAACACGGGCAAGGGCCTGTTCACCGATATGAACGCCATCCGCCGCGACGAGGAGGTGGACAATCTCCACTCCATCTACGTCGATCAGTGGGATTGGGAGAAGGTCATCGACAGGCAGGACCGCAATGTCGAGTACTTAAAGCGCACCGTACGCGATATCGTAAACGCCGTCACCGAGACGGCGGACGCGCTGAACATCGCGTTCCCGTCCATTCGCAACAGGCTCCCCCGCGAGGTGTTCTTCCTCACGACGCAGGAGCTGGAGGACAGATACCCCAGCCTCACGCCGCGCGAGCGCGAGGACGCCGTCTGCCGCGAGCACGGCGTCGTGTTCCTCATGCAGATCGGCAAGACGCTGAAGTCCGGCATCAAGCACGACGGGCGCGCGCCGGACTACGACGATTGGGAACTCAACGGCGACATCATGTATTGGAACGACGTGCTCGGCCGCGCGTTCGAGATCAGCTCTATGGGTATCCGCGTCGATCCGGAATCGCTGGACAAGCAGTTGACGCTCGCGGGCTGCGACGGCCGCCGCGCCCTGCCGTTCCACAAGATGCTTTTGAACGGCGAGCTGCCGCTCACTATGGGCGGCGGTATCGGGCAAAGCCGCGTGTGCATGCTGCTCATCGGCACGGCGCACATCGGCGAGGTGCAGGTCAGCCTCTGGGACGAGGAGACGCGCAAAGCCTGCGAGGACAAGGGGATTCTGCTGCTGTAAAAACGCGCATAAAAAGAGGGCTGACGCGGTCAGCCCTCTTTTTTGCGGTTTTTATCCCGAAAACTCATCTCCGGCTTCTTGATGCTCACCGTCGTGTCCGGCTCCACGCTGCTCGTCAGGAACGCGTTGCCGCCGATGACCACGTTGTCGCCGATCTCCGTCGCGCCGCCGAGAAGCGTCGAGCCGGCGTAGATCGTCACGTTGTTGCCCACCTTCGGGTGGCGGCGCTCGCCGGGGACGCTGCGCATGCCCGCGGGCGAGAGCGCGCCGAGCGTCGCGCCCTGGTACATCTTCACATTGTCGCCGATGATCGTCGTCTCGCCGACGACGATGCCCGTGCCGTGGTCGATGAAGAAGTATTCGCCGATCGTCGCGCCGGGGTTGATGTCGATGCCGGTCTGCGAGTGCGCGAACTCGGTCATGATGCGCGGAATCATCGGCACCTTCATGACGTAGAGCTCATGGGCGATGCGATAGATAAAGATCGCAAAGAAGCCAGGGTACGAGAGCACGACCTCCTCGCGGTTGTGCGCCGCGGGATCGCCGTCAAAAAACGCTTCAAGGTCCTTTTGCAGCATACGCTGGATATCCGGCAGCTTTTCCAGCAGCTCCGCCGTGATCTCTCCGGCGCGCTCCTTATTCTGCCTCGACTCCTCCATCGTCAGCGCGATCTGCGCCGACAGGTCGTCAAAGATGCGTTCGAGCAGCAGCGCGCCGTACTGCTCCGGCGGAAGCTTCAGCAGGTGCTTCTCGCCGTAATAAACAGGAAACAGCAGCCGCTGGAACGCGCGAATGATCTCAATGATCGCCTGGCGGCTCGGCAGGCGCAGCGCGTCGCCGTACATCGTGAGGTCGGAGGCGTTATACTGCTCCGCCAGCTTTGCGGCGGAGGCGCGGATAACCTCGCTTCGTTTGTTTTTTTCCATATTCTCACCCTCGTCAGGAAGAAATTGCGATAGGATTATACTGTAAGCAGACGCGAAATGCAAGCGTTTTCCCCATTCTTGTGTTACCGCTTGCAAACAGCCGCCGCTTATGCTATGATATGCGCCGAAGCCGAAAAGGAGGAATTTCCTGATATGAATACCAAAACCATTACCCGTACCGCCATTCTGATCGCGCTGCTCGTCGCGCTGCAGGCTGCGACGCGCCCGCTCGCCAATCAGTTCATCACCGGCTCCTGCGTCAATCTGGTGCTCGCCGTCGCGGCGATGCTCTGCGGCGTATGGAGCGGTCTCGTCGTTGCGGTCGTCTCCCCGTTTTTCGCCTATCTGCTCGGCATCAGCCCACAGCTATGGCTCGCGCCCGCGATCGCCTGCGGCAACGCCGCGTACGTCGCGATCATCGCGCTGCTCGGCAAAAAGCTCGGCGGGATCAAGGGCGGCGCGATCGGCGTCGCCGTAGCGGCGGTGTGCAAGTTCGTCGTGCTGTACCTCGTTGTGGTGAAGCTGTTTATCCCGATGGGCAACCTGCCCGCGCCGGTGGCGGTGCAGTTCTCGTGGCCGCAGCTGGTCACGGCGCTCATCGGCGGCTGCCTCGCGCTCGTCATCGTGCCGCAGCTCAAAAAGGCGCTGAAAGATTAGGCCTTGTTTGAAAAATGCCGACATACTCAAACGGCGGGCCTTTTTCCGCCATGCTGCGGCAATTTTCCTTGCAATACACAGAGTATTGCCGCGTCAAATCGGCCTTGCCTGACGAAAGAATCCCTCGCCGCTGCTCACGTTGCCCATTTTTCAGACAAGGCCTAGTGGCGCACAAAAAGATCGGAAGTCCGCCGGACTTCCGATCTTTTATACTGAACTCATATAAAAAGTGTAGGCTTTTATCCGATATAGTATTATTTGTTCACCAAAAGCTTTTTCATGGACCGCTCCAAACCGTCGACGGTCAGCGGGTACATGTCGATGAGCTTTTGGATCACGCCGTAGCTCTGTCCCCAATACGGGCCCCACGACGGCTCGCCCTCGGGATTGAGCCAGACGAGATGGCTGTACTGTTCTTTAAAAAGCTTCAGCCATTCGATGCCGGAGCGCGCCTCCTCCCGTGTGCCGCCGTAATACCACCGTTTGCCGGTCAGCTCGTACATGTCCATCAGCGCGTCGCCGACCAAGATCACCTTGTACTCGCTGCCGAAGTTTTTGAGCACCCACTCCGTCGGCACCGCGTGGCTGCGGTACATGCGCGGATCGGTATACACCGAGGAGTAGATGCAGTTTTGGAAGTAGTAGACGTGCAGCTCCTTGAATTGGTTCGCGCGCTCCGCCGCCTGAAAGAGCATCGAGCACAGCCGCGAATAATACTCCATCGAGCCGCCGGAGTCCATGAGCATCAGCACCTTGACCGTGTTGCGGCGCGGGCGCTTGTATTGAATTTTCAGCGTACCCGCGTTGTCGCAGGTCTCGCGGATCGTGCCGTCCACGTCGAACTCCGTCCTGTCGCCGAGGCTCTGATCGGAATACTGCCGTAAGAGGCGGAAAGCCATCTGAAATTGCCGTATATCAAGGAGATTGTCTTTACGGAAATCGCGAAACCTGCGCTCCCCCGCCACCTGAAACGCGCGGCGATGGCGGCTCACGCCGCCGACGCGGATTCCCTGCGGCGCGCGGCCGTTGTTGCCGAAGCCGGAGTAGCCGCCCGTGCCGATCCAATACGAGCCGCCGTTGTGTTCCTCTTTTTGTTCCCTGAGCCGCTCCTCAAACATCTTCAGGATCTCGTCGATGCTCTTTTCGTCGCAGCCCTGCGCCTGGAGAAACGCGCGGAAGTCGCCGAGCATCTGCCCGGGGTGGTCGAGCCATTCGAGCAGCTCCTCCGGCAGCTCGTCCTCAAACGGCACGCCGTCAAAGTATTCAAGGAACACCTTGTCGAACTTATCATAATCCGCCTCCGTCTTGACCAGCAACGCGCGGCAGAGGTGGTAGAAGCCCGTCAGGCTCGTGTGCTGCAGGCCGAGCGCCAGCGCCTCCATCAGCGTCAGCCACTCGTTCAGGGAGACGCCGAAGCCGTGCGCGCGCAGCAGATAAAAAAAGCCGATAAACATGGATATGGCGCCTCCTTTCCGTACAGTATGGGCTGTGGCGGGAAAACCCGGCGTGTCGAGCAACACGTCGGGTTTCGGCTCGCTATGAAAGATGCGGACCTTGCGCCCGTCGGCTCAGTGAATGAGCTCCTGGAAGAACTGATAGGCTTCCTTGTCCGTGAAGCCCTCGTGCACGACCTTGCGCACCGCCTGCGCCATCTCGACGGGGTGCTGGCTCTGGAAGATGTTGCGGCCCATGTCGACGCCCGCGGCGCCCTGACGGATCACGTCATAGGCGAGCGTCAGCGCTTCGTCCTCGGGCAGCTTCTTGCCGCCGGCAACCACGATGGGCACCGGGCAGGCGGCGACGATCTCGTCGAAGTGCTCGCAGTTGTAGGTCTTGACGATCTGCACGCCCATCTCCGCAACGATACGGGTCGCGAGCTTGAAGTACTTGTCGGTACGCTCCATGTCCTTGCCGACGGCGACGACGCCGAGGGTCGGGATACCGTAGCTCATGCCGGCGTTGATGACCTGAGAGAGATTGTCGAGGCTCTCAAGCTGGCCGTCCGCGCCGATGAAGGTCTGGACTGCCATGCAGTCCGCGTTCATGCGGATCGCGTCCTCGATGTCGACCGCCACGACCTCGTGGCTCAGGTCGTCGTTGAGCATTGAGCTGCCCGACGTGACGCGCAGCGCCACGCCGCATTGGTTGTTCGCGGGCACGCAGGTACGCAGCGCGCCGCGGGTGCACATCAGCACGTCGACATACGGCATCAACTGCGGCACCGTGAGGTCGAGGCGCTCCAGACCCGCCGTGCTGCCCATGAAGTAGCCGTGGTCGAACGCGAACATGACGGTCTTACCCGTCTTGGGATCGAAAATCTTGCTCAGGCGG
>JAFTGG010000099.1 GCA_017458025.1 Oscillospiraceae bacterium
ATTTGCACCGTCCCCGCCGCCGTCGCCGCGCGGTATGAGGGCGGCTTGTCGGTCACGTCCACCATTTTGGCGCGGCCCTGCGAGTTAAAATGCGAGAAATCCGGCATAATCAGCCTCCGATCTCAAACATGTTGCGGGTTGTATCGCTGTGCTGGTTCTGTATCAGGCGGTGCCGTTCCGGCTTGGCATATGCCGCGCCGCGGATCGCGTCCTCCAGCGCCGCGCCGTGCAGCCCGCGCAGCGGTATCTCGGCGTTCGAGTGCAGGCACGGCTTGAGCCTGCCGTCCGCCGTGACGCGGATCCGGTCGCAGCTCGCGCAGAAGCAGCGCGTCAGCGGACGGATCAGACCTACCGTGCCGCGATGGCCGGGCGCGCGGTACAGCTCCGCGACGCCGTCGCCGCCGACCGGCGTAAGCTCCGGCACGGCGGCAAGCACCGCGCCGGCGGATAGGAAGCGCTCCCGCGGAAAGGCGGCGCAGACGCCCATCGGCATCAGCTCGATGAAGCGCACGGACAGGTCCTCCGCGCGGGTCAAACCGACAAAATCCGCGATCTCGTCGTCATTGACGCCGCCCATAAGCACGACGTTGAGCTTTGTGCGCGTAAATCCCGCCGCCTTGGCGGCTTCCAGCCCGTCCAACGCGTCCCGCAGCTCGCCGCGGCGCGTGATGGCGCGGAAGCGCTCGGGGCGCAGCGTGTCGAGGCTGACGTTCAGCCGGCCGACGCCGGCGGCCTTCAAGTCCGCCGCCATCGTACCGAGCAGCGAGCCGTTGGTGGTTATCGTCAGCTCCTCCAGCCCGTCGAGGGCGCGCAGCCGCTCGCAAAGCGTCAATATCCCGCGCCGGACCAGGGGCTCGCCGCCGGTGAGGCGGATCTTGCGCACGCCGCAGCGTACGGCGGCGGACCCGATCCCGGCAAGTTCCTCGATGGAGAGGATATCGCCGTGGCTCCGCTTGGGGACGCCGTCCGCCGCCATGCAGTAGGCGCAGCGGTAGTTGCACAGGTCGGTCACGGAGAGGCGCAGATAGTCGATCGTGCGCCCGAATTTGTCGTTCATCACAGCTCCCCGCTCAAGGTCATCACGTTTTCCGGCGCGACGCCGAGCAGCACCAGCTCCGGCTCGCGCAGCGCCGCCCACTCCTCTTTTGACAGCTCCACGCGCAGCAGCGAGTCGCCGCCCTCGGGCGCGAGCATGAGAATGGTCGAAAACGTATCGTCGATGACGCGCACGACGCGGGCGTCGAACCGGTTCGGCTCGCCGCTTTTCGCGATGTGGAAGCTGTGCGCGCGGACGCCGGCATAGGTGCAGACGCTGCTGACCTCCTGCGAGGTTTCGAGCGTCACGCCCCAATTGAGGCACTTGACATGCGTCGCGTCCACGCGGCGGACGCGGGAAAAGTTCTTGCAGCCGGAGATGAGCGCCGCGCTGACCGTGCCGGGCGCCGCCATCAAATCGCGTACCGTCGCCTTGTCCTCGCTTTTGCCGTCCGAGAGGACGCAGACCGTATCGCACAGGCGATAGGCCTCGTCGCGGTCGTGGGACACGAGCACCACGTCGCCCTCATAGGGGCGCAGCAGCTCGCCGAGCTCCAGCTCCGTCTGCCACTTGAGATAGCTGTCGAGCGCGGAAAACGGCTCGTCGAGCAGCAGGCACTCGGGCTCGTTCAGCAGCACGCGCGCGAGCGCGACGCGCTGCTGCTGCCCGCCGGATAGCTGACGCGGGTACAGGCCGTCCAGCCCTTCGAGGCGGAACGCGCGCAGCTTTTCGTCGACCGCCGCCGTGCGCCGCTCCTTCGGCAGGCGGCGTACGGCGGCATAGAGGTTTTGCCGCACGGTCATATTCGGGAACAGCGCGTAGTTCTGGAACAGGTAGCCCACGCGGCGCACCTGCGGCGACTTGTTGATGCGCTGCTCGCTGTCGAACAGCACGCGGCCGTTCAGCACGATCTTGCCGCGGTCCGGTTCTTCGAGTCCGGCGATGCATTTGAGCGTCATGCTCTTGCCGCAGCCGGACGCGCCGAGCAGCGCCATCATGTCGCCGTCGGTGTCGAACCGCACGTTGAGGGTAAAGTCGTCGAGCTCCTTGTAAATGTGGACGGAAAGGCTCATTTTTTCCCTCTCCCTTCCTTCTTTTCCAGCAGGTTGACCGCCAGCAGCACCGCCGCCGAAATGGCGATGTTCACCAGCACCCAGCGCAGCGCGAGCGCGTCCTCGCCGGTGCGCCAGAGCTGATAGACCTCGGTGGAGATGGTGGCGGTCTTGCCGGGCGTGTAACCCGCGATCATGCTCGTCGCGCCGTACTCGCCGAGCGCGCGGGCAAACGACAGCACCGCGCCCGCCAGAATCCCCTGACGGCACACCGGCATGCGGATATGCCAGAAAATCCAGACGTTGGAAAGCCCCAGCGTGCGTCCCGCGTCGGAGAGCGTGGCGTCGAAGCTCTCGAACGCGCCGCGCGCGGTGCGGTACATCAGCGGGAATGTGACGACGGCGACCGCGAACACCGCCGACCACCACTGCATCACGAGCTTTGTCCCCAGAGCTTCAAGCGCCCACGCGCCGATGACGCGCCGCGGCCCCAGCACGAGCAGCAGCAGGTAGCCCACCACCGTCGGCGGCAGGACGAGCGGCAGCGTCAGCACGATGTCGAGCGCGCCCTTGACGGCGCGCGGCAGCTTCGCGATATAGTACGCCGCGAAAATGCCGAGGAAAAAGACGATGACGGACGAGATCGCGGCGATGCGAAGCGAATTGAGAAGGGGGAACCAATCCATAGGCTTCTCCTTTGCGAAAATCTACTCCACTATCATAGCACACAAGGCAAAGCGGCGCAAGCCGCTTTGCCTTGCCGGTTTTGGAAGGATTTTCTTACGATTCTGCAATTAAAATAAGATATTTTTATTGCAGCCGCTGTGCTGCGCACATCGGCGCGTCTCATTTTCATGCACTTCAGTATCAGCTCAACGCGGTGAAGCCCACGCCCTCAAACACCTTGGCGGCGTCCGCTCCCTTTAAGTATTCGAGGAACGCCTTCGCCTCCGCCTCGTGCTGCGTGGTGTTCAGCACCGCCGCGGGGTAGATGA
>JAFTGG010000100.1 GCA_017458025.1 Oscillospiraceae bacterium
CGTCAAACCGCCCAAGGCAGGCGCGAGCAAATCGAGACGCAACGCCTCGACCAGAGAAAATGCAGCGGCAAGCGGAAATCGAGGCAGTCCGTATCGACGAGGGGCGCCGGAAACACCGGCAGACCGCGTCGATATGCAAGAGCGTCTTTTCTTTCTACGGAAGCTTGAAACCATTTCTTTCTTTTGCAAGAAAAAGAAAGAAACGGTTTCAAGAAAACCGTCTCTTTCAAAAAATATCAATCTACAATATCGACCGAAACCTTCACGCCGGTGCGCTGGGCGTAGGAGCGCATGAGAGTGCGGATCTCCTTGGCAATGCGGCCCTGACGGCCGATGACCTTGCCCATGTCGTCGGGATTCACGCGCAGCTCCAGCGTCAGCTCGCCCGTACCCTGCACCTCCGTGACAGTCACGTCGTCCGGGTGTTCGACCAGGCTGCGGGCGATGTAGAGCAGCAAGTCCTTCATATTCTGAACGACCCCCGCTTTAGTTGAGCGCGCCGACTCTCTTCAGAAGCGCGCGGACGGTCTCCGTCGGCTGAGCGCCGGTCTTGATCCACTCAAGGGCGCGATCGGTGTCGATCTTGATCTCAGCGGGTTCGACGCAGGGATTGTAGGTGCCGAGCTCCTCGATGAAGCGGCCGTCGCGGGGATAGCGGCTGTCGGCGACGACGACGCGATAATAAGGGGCCTTCTTGGCGCCCATTCTGCGAAGACGAATTTTGACCATGATTAAGTTACCTCCAAAAATAATGTTTTCTTTTTGTATCAATAAATGCGTTGGCACTTATTTCCTTATCTCAGGCGTTTTTTCCGGCCGAAGCCGTGCATGCGGCCGCCTCCGCCGCCCATGCCCGGGAACCCGCCGAGCCCCTTCGGCAGCTTGCCGCGGGAGAGCTGCTTGGTAAGCTCCTGCATCATCTCATACTGCTTTAAAAGCCGGTTCACGTCCACGACCTCAAGGCCGCAGCCCGCCGCGACGCGCTTTTTGCGGCTCGCGCCGAGCAGCTTCGGGTTCTCCCGCTCCTCCGGCGTCATCGAAAGGATAATCGCCTCGGTGTGCGCCATCGTCTTCGGGTCGATCTCCGCCGACTGCATCTGCTTGCCGAGCTGCCCCGGCATCATCGCCGCGATCTGGCTCAAATCGCCCATGCTCTTGAGCTGCACGAGCTGATCGTAGTAGTCCTGCAAGGTAAAGCGGTTCTTGCGGATCTTCTCCTCAAGCTTTTTCGCCTGCTCCTCGTCGAAGCTCTGCTCCGCCTTCTCGATGAGCGACAGCACGTCGCCCATGCCGAGGATACGGGACGCCATGCGGTCGGGGTGGAACGGCTCGATCATGTCGAGCTTCTCGCCCGTGCCGATGAACTTGATGGGCTTGCCCGTCGCCGCGCGGATCGAGAGCGCCGCGCCGCCGCGGGCGTCGCCGTCGAGCTTCGTCAGCACCACGCCGTCGATGCCGAGCGCCTCGTCGAACGCCGTGGCGGCGTTGACCGCGTCCTGACCGGTCATCGCGTCGACGACCAGCAGGATCTCGCTGGGCTTGACCGCCGCCTTGATCCGCTTGAGCTCGTCCATCAGCTCCTCGTCGATGTGGAGCCGTCCGGCGGTATCGAGCATCACCACGTCGTTGCCGTGGTCCTTGGCGTAGCGGACCGCCTCCTGCGCGATCTTGACGGGGTCGATCTGCCCCATCTCAAACACGGGCAGGTCGAGCTGTCCGCCGACGACCTGCAACTGCGTGATCGCCGCGGGGCGGTACACGTCGCAGGCGACGAGCAGCGGGCGCTTGCCCTGCTGCGAGCGGATCAGCCCCGCGAGCTTGGCGACGTTCGTCGTCTTACCGGCGCCCTGCAAGCCGACCATCATGATGACGCTCGGCGGCTGGGACGCGTAGGTGAGCCGCGCGTTCGCGCCGCCCATCAGCGCGGTCAGCTCGTCGTTGACGATCTTGATGACCTGCTGCGCGGGCGTTAAGCTCCGGAGCACGTCCTGTCCCATCGCCTTTTCGCTGACCGCCGCGACAAAGTCCTTGACGACCTTGTAGCTCACGTCCGCTTCCAGCAGGGCGAGGCGCACCTCGCGCATCGCGAGGCGGATATCCTCCTCGGTGATGCGGCCCTTGCCGCGCAGGTTCTTGAAGACCGCGTTCAGTTTTTCGGAAAGGCCCTCAAATGCCATATGTAAAACTCTCCGTTATTCCTTGAGCGCCGCGGCCTCTTTCTCGATGTCCGCGCACAGCTCCTCCAAGCGCTTGTCCTCAAACAAACGATAGTTCATCTGCTTGATCTCGCCCACCGCTTTTTCAATGGCGTCGACATGCGGCGCGAGCTGCATGAAACGCTTGACAAGGCCGGTCTTGTCCTCGATCTCGGTCATGTACGCCTCGGCGCGGACGATGACGTCGCGCACGCCCTGGCGGGAAATGCCATAGTTCTCCGCGATCTCGGAGAGGGACAGGTCCTCGTCGTAATAGAGCTCGTAAAACTCTCTCTGTCTCTCGGTCAGAAGCTCCCCGTAAAAGTCGAAGAGCATGGTCATGCGAAAGGTCTGATTTTTCACAGGGGTTCCTCCTTGGCAAGATTCTGTGTAAAGTTTTTTTGCTTTACAACGGGAATTAGTTTATCCTATGCCGCCGGAAAAGTCAAGGGAAATTTGTCGGAAAAGCGGCAGTTTTCTTTTTTTATTGAAAACGGTGGTATTCTTCGCGATTTCGTGTTATTCTAATAGTCGATTTTGTAAGAAACAGATAGGGAATGATATCATGAAATCTGTCCGCAAAGAGCTTTCCCCCGGCGTTTACCTCAACTATATCCACGCGACGAAGTTCAAGACCGGCCTGCTGTCCGCGCAGCTCGTCACGCCGCTGGACGCGGCGAAGGCCGCGCCGGGCGCGCTGCTGCCCGCCGTGCTGCGCCGCGGTACGGAGCGCTATGGCGACATGCAGGCGCTCTCCCGCGCGCTCGACCTGCTCTACGGCGCGGGGCTGAGCTACACCGTGCGCAAGAAGGGCGAAAACCAGTGTCTCGGCTTTTTGATGAGCTTCATCGACGACAAGTTCGCGCTCGGCGGCGAGAAGCTGCTCGAAAGCGCCGCCGGCCTGCTCGGCGAGGTGCTGCTGCGTCCCGCGCTCGAACGCGGCGTATTCTCCGCCGCCTATGTCGACGGCGAGAAGGATAACCTCGTCGACGCGATCCGCTCGATTCTCGACGACAAGCGCGACTACGCCGACAAGCGCCTTCTCGAGGAGATGTGCCGCGGCGAGCGCTACGGTATCCCGCGCCTCGGCACCGAGGAGGCGGTCGACGCGCTCGACAGCGTCGCGCTGTACGAGTTCTAACAAGAC
>JAFTGG010000101.1 GCA_017458025.1 Oscillospiraceae bacterium
GAGGTAGTCGGACAGGTTATCCGCGGTGACGGTCACCCGCTTGACGCCCTTGGTATTGAGCGCCATCGCGGTCTTACGGTAGAGCTTCGCAAGCTGGCGCTCCAGCTGACGCACGCCGCTTTCCCGCGTGTAGCGCGAGATGAGCGCGCGGATCGCGGTTTCGTCGATGCGCAGCGCCGCCTTCGGCACGCCGTGCTCGGCCTTCTGCTTTGGGAGCAGGTGGCGCAGCGCGATCTGCGCCTTCTCCTCGTCCGTGTAGCTGGGCAGCTCGATGACCTCCATGCGGTCGAGCAGCGGGCGCGGAATGGTATCCGTCGTGTTCGCGGTCATAATGAACATGACGCGGCTGAGATTCATGGGTATCTCTAAGTAATGGTCGCGGAACGCGTGATTCTGCTCGGCGTCCAGCACTTCGAGCAGCGCTGAAGCGGGATCGCCGCGATGGTCGCTGCCAAGCTTGTCGATCTCGTCGAGCACCAGCAGCGGATTCATCGAGCCGCTGCGGCCGATCGCCTCAACAATGCGGCCCGGCATCGCGCCGACGTAGGTTTTGCGGTGGCCGCGGATATCTGCCTCGTCCCGCACGCCGCCGAGACTCAGCCGCGCGACCTTGCGGTTCATCGCCTTGGCGACAGAGAGCGCGATGGACGTCTTGCCGACGCCCGGCGGGCCGACGAGGCAGAGCACCTGCCCCTTCGCGTCGTCCTTGAGCGCGCGCACGGCGATAAACTCTAAAATGCGCTCTTTGACCTTCTCCATGCCAAAGTGGTCGCGTTCAAGGATCCGGCGCGCGACTTCGACGTTCGCGCGCTCTTTGGTTTCGTTGTTCCACGGCAGCTCCAGCACCGTGTCGAGATACGTCCGCAGCACCGAAGCCTCGCTGCTGCCATAGTTCTGCTTGGAAAGGCGGTCAACGTCCTTGAGGAGCTTCTTTTCCGACTCCTCGGGAAGCGCCAGCGCCACGATCCGGTCGCGGTACTCCTCCAGCTCCTCGTCGGCGTTATCGCCCTCGCCCAGCTCGTTTTGCAGCACCTTGATCTGCTCTCGGAGCACGAAATCGCGGTGGATACGCCCCACGCGGGAGCGCACCTTGCCTTCGATCTCCTGCTCCAGCGCGATGACCTCGGTCTCGCGGCGCAGGATCTCGTTGATGCGGCGCAGGCGCGGCAGCGGGCGCAGCTCATCGAGGATCGTCTGCTTATCCTGATAGCGAATGTTGACGTGCTGCGCGATAAAGTCCGCGAGATACCCCGGCTCTGTGCAGCCGAACACGACCGCAAGGATCTCCGCGGTCAGGTTCTGCGTCAGCTCGACATACTCGCCGAAGTTTGCGTAGGTCTGACGCAGCAGCGCCTCCGTCCGCGCGCCGGTGCGCGCGGGCACGACCTCGTCGAGCAGCTCGACCTGCGCCTGCATGAACGGCTCGCGCTGCCAAAGGCGGCGCAGCTTCGCGCGCTGCCTGCCCTCGACGATGACGCGGATCACATGGTCGCTGACGCGCAGCACCTGCGTGATGTGGACCACCGTGCCGACGGTGTAGAGGTCGTCCTGCGTCGGCACATCGACGTTGACCTCGCGCTGCGTGACAACGAACAGCTCCTGATCCGACTCCATCGCGCGTTCCAGCGCGCGCATGGAGATAAGGCGCTCCAGGTCGAAGCTCGCGGTCATGCGCGGATAGACGACCAGCCCCCGCAGGGCGAGGGCCGGTATATTTTTGGTGACAGGTTCCATAGAAATGCTCCTAAAAACGGGAGGATAACGCAAAGCATGATTTGATTCCATCATGTCTCGCGTTCAGCCATGTTTCGCGGCCGCCGCGCAAGCGGCGAGCGCACGGCGGTTCAAATATCTTAGAATCGGCTTGCCGATTTCAAGACGCCGAGTCAAACTCAGGAGAGCCGATCGAGTTTCGCGCCTCGCGGTTCGCCTCCACCGCCTCCGCTTCCGCATCGCTGCGGCGCGAGAGCGCAGGGCTTGCGTTGCCCTCGATGCAGTCCTTGGTCACAGTGACGCGCTCAATGGTCTTGTCGGACGGCAGGTCGTACATGACGGGCATCAGCACCTTTTCCATCACGGCGCGAAGGCCGCGGGCGCCGATGTTGCGCTCGATCGCCTTGTCCGCCACCGCCTCAAGCGCCTCCTGCTCGAACTCAAGCTGGGCGCTGTCATAGGAAAAGAGCTTTTGATACTGCTTGACGAGCGCGTTCTTCGGCTCGGTCAGAATCCGCACGAGATCCTCGCGCGTCAGCGCGTCGAGCGCGGTAATGACCGGAAGCCTGCCCACCAGCTCGGGAATGATGCCGAACTTCAGCACGTCGTGCGGCTGCACCTCGCGCAGGATCTTGCTGTCCTGCTTCTCCTTCTTCGATTCGACAACCGCCTCAAAGCCCATGCTCTTGCGGTCGAGCCGGTTTTCGATGATCTTGTCGATGCCGTCGAACGCGCCGCCGCAGATAAAGAGGATATTGCGGGTGTCGATCTGGATAAACTCCTGATGCGGGTGCTTGCGCCCACCCTGCGGAGGAACGTTCGCGACCGTGCCCTCGACGATCTTGAGCAGCGCCTGCTGCACGCCCTCGCCGGACACGTCGCGCGTGATGGACGTGTTCTCGCTCTTGCGGGCGATCTTGTCGATCTCGTCGACGTAGATGATGCCGCGCTCGGCAAGCTCGACGTCGTAATCCGCCGCCTGCAGAAGACGCAGCAGAATATTTTCCACGTCGTCGCCGACGTAGCCCGCCTCGGTCAGCGTGGTCGCGTCGGCAATGGCGAACGGCACCTTTAAGATACGCGCCAGCGTCTGCGCGAACAGCGTCTTGCCCGAGCCCGTGGGGCCGAGCATCAAGATGTTGCTCTTTTGCAGCTCGACGTCATCTCCGCCGCCGAAGAAGATGCGCTTATAGTGGTTGTATACCGACACGGACAGCGCGACCTTCGCCGCCTCCTGCCCGATGATATACTGGTCGAGCACGTCGTGGATCTCGCGCGGCGTGGGCAGCTCCTGCATCGAATCGGGCGTCTCCATCTGCATCGAGTAGCCGTCCTGCAAAATGTCGCGGCAGAGGTTCACGCACTCGTCGCAGATGCGGACCCCGCCGGGGCCCTGGATCATACGGTGTACCTCGCGCTCCTGCTTGCCGCAGAACGAGCAGCGCAGCGTTCTTTTATTTTCGCTCATGGGTCAGATCCTTACCTTTTTTCAATGATTTAGCGCTTGTAGATCACCTTGTCGATCAGGCCGTACTCCTTCGCCTGCTCGGCGGTCATGAAGTTGTCGCGCTCGCAGTCGGCGCGGACGACCTCGTAGTCCTTACCGCAGTTGTCGGCGAGGATATGCGTCAGCTTCTCCTTGAGCTCCAGCATGCGCTTGGCGTGGATCTCGATGTCCGTCGCCTGACCCTGATAGCCGCCGAGCGGCTGGTGGATCATGATCTCGGAGTTCGGCAGCGCGATGCGCTTGCCCTTCGTGCCGGCAGACATCAGGAACGCGCCCATGCTTGCCGCCATGCCGACGCAGATGGTGCTGACGTCGCACTTGATATACTGCATCGTGTCGTAGATGGCGAAGCCGTCGGTCACGCTGCCGCCCGGAGAGTTGATGTAGAACTGGATGTCCTTATCGGGGTCCTTCGCTTCGAGAAACAGCATCTGCGCGACGATCAGGCTCGCCGTCGTGGCGTTGACTTCCTCGCCGAGGAAGATGATGCGGTCCTCGAGCAGGCGCGAGTAAATATCGTACGACCGCTCGCCGCGATTCGTCTGTTCGATAACATACGGAACCAATGCCATAATGGATAAACCTCCTGTGATGTGTTCACACCTTGTTCAAATTTTCGGTATTTAGCCGAACAACCACAAATCAGAGTTTGTGGTTGTTTGCTGCTTATTATAGCCGGTTTTTTACTTATTCAGCCTTCTTGGCAGTCTTTTTTGCCGCGGGCTTCTTCTCCGCCTTGTCGTCAGCCTTCTTGGCGGCAGTTTTCTTCGCCGCAGGCTTCTTCTCGGGCTTTTCCTCCGCCTTGTCTTCGGTCTTCTTCGCAGCCGTCTTCTTGGCGGCGGGCTTCTTCTCCTCGGCGGACTCCTCCTTGGCTTCCGCCTTCTTCGCGGACGCCTTGGCGGGCTTGGCGCTGTCTACCACAACGGCGATCGCCTTGGTGTTGAGCACCTGTGTGCGGACCTCGTTCTCACCGAGGTACTTCTTGACCATCTCGACGTCCATGCCGTAGTAGCCGGCGAGCTTCTTGTACTCTTCCTCGATCTCCTCGGCGGTCGCCTCAAGCTTCTCCTGGTCAATGATCTGCGCGATGGCGAGATCCATCTTGACCTGCTTGAGCGCGGGCTCGCGGCCGTCTTCCATGAACTTCTTCTCGTCCATGCCGGTCATCTTCGCGTACTGCTCATACGGAAT
The DNA here is from genome assembly GCA_017458025.1 of Oscillospiraceae bacterium. Lineage (GTDB taxonomy): Bacteria > Bacillota > Clostridia > Oscillospirales > Oscillospiraceae > Hominicoprocola. The sequence continues at coordinate 4,412 of JAFTGG010000101.1, forward strand.
CCCCTGCGCCATGATGCGGGACTTGAACTCCTCGAGGAAGCGGCGGCACTGCTGCTCGATCAGCACTTCGGGGATCTCGCAGTCGATGGTGTCGGCGACCTTTTCGATCAGCGCGTTCTCATACGCGACGTCGACGGCCTTCTGACGGTCCGCCTCGATCTGCTTCTTGATGTCGTCCTTGAGCTCCTTGAGCGTGTCAAACTCGGAGACGTCCTTGGCAAAGTCGTCGTCGAGCGCGGGCAGTTCCTTGAACTTGACCTCATTGCACTTGACGTGGAACACGACCGCCTTGCCGGCAAGATCCTTCTGATAGTCCTCGGGGAAGGTGACGTCGATGTCCTTCTCATCGCCCGCCTTCATGCCGATGACCTGATCCTCGAAGCCTGGCACGAAGCTGCCGGAGCCGAGCTCAAGCTCGTAATTCTCGCCCTTGCCGCCGTCGAACGGCGTGCCGTCGAGGAAGCCCTCGAAGTCGATGACCGCGGTGTCGCCCTTCTTGGCCTTGCGCTCCACGGAAACGAGGCGCGCGTTGCGCTCCGCCATTTCATTGAGGCGCGCCTTGACGTCGTCCGCCGAGACCTTGACCTCGTCCTTTGGCGCGCTCAGGCCCTTGTATTTGCCGAGCTTGACGTCGGGATAGACCGCGACGACCGCCTTGAACGTGAAGCCGTCCTTCGTCACGTCGCCGACCAGCTCGACCTCGGGATAGCCGATGGTGTCGAGCTTCTCGCTCTCGACCGCTTTCTCATATGCCTCGGGGAACGCCTCGTCGACCGCGTCGCTGTAAAAGACCTCGGGGCCGTACAGCTTTTCGACCATCTTGCGGGGCGCCTTGCCCGGGCGGAAGCCGGGAACGCTGATCTTGTTGCGGATCTTTAAGTACGCCTTGGCGACGGCGGCCTCGAACTCCTCGGCGCCGACTTCGACCTCAAGCGAAACTCTGCTTTTCTCCAGCTTTTCAACGTTTTTGACTGTCATAGTTTTCTTTTCCTCCGTTTGAACAAATCGAAATTGCTCATTGCAAAGCGGCTGAAATACCATGCCCGCAGGCCCGTGACATTCAGCCATGTTTCGCAGCTGCCGCGCGGGCGGCGAGCGAAACGGCGATTAACATGCAAAATAGCCGCATTGCGGCTATTTTAGCATACTTATATATTTTTAGTCAAGGACTTTTTTAGGCGCAAACCCCAGATAGTCCGCGGAAACGAGCGAATATTCGGTAAAGCTGCGCTTGCCCTCGAACGCGCGCTTGTGCGTCGCGCCGTGCAAATGCCCGTAATAGCAGCGCTCGGCATGATACCGGTCTATGAGCGTCAAAAGCTCCGGGCATTGGTAGCCCTGATAGATGGGCGGATAGTGCAGAAAACACAGGATCGGACGGCCTCCCGCCGCCTGAAACGACGCTTCGAGACGCAGCGCCTCGCGCGCGAGCATCTTGCCCGTGTGCGTGCCCTCCGCATCCTCCTCGTAAAACCAGCCGCGCGTGCCGCAAAGCGCGTAATCGCCGTAGAAAAAGCAGTTGTTGTGCAGAATATCGAGCGTCGTAAAGCCGTGGTCCGAAAAGAACTTTTTCATCTTTGACGCCGTCGTCCACCAATAGTCGTGGTTTCCCTTGAGCAGAAGCTTTTTCCCCGGCAGCGCGTCGATAAACGCGAAGTCCGGCAGCGCGCCCGCGAGCGACATGCCCCACGACGTATCGCCCGCGAGGACGGTCACGTCGTCGTCATGCAGCTGCGAAAACGCCTCGCGCGTCCGCTCGACGTGGTTCGCCCACTTCTCGCCGAACACGTCCATCGGCTTTTCGCCCGTCAGCGACAGATGCAGATCGCCAATCACATAGAGAGACATTGCAGATCCTCCCAGAACGCCGGATACGATTTGTCCACACACTCCGCGCCCTCGACCGTCACGTCGGCCGCGCACACGCAAGCCGCCACCGCCGCCGCCATCGCGATAC
>JAFTGG010000102.1 GCA_017458025.1 Oscillospiraceae bacterium
CGCTGTCCCTCGCCGGCGCGTGGTGCGGCATGGCGCTGTTCGGCGCCGTACTCTCGCGCATCGCGCGGCAGCGCGTCCGGCCGGCCAGCGTCCTGCTGTTCCCTATCTTCATGGCGTCGTTCCTCCCTTTGCAGATTCTCTCGCTGCTCCGCCGCACGACGCAGTGGCAGGCGATCCGCCACGAGCGCAGCATCGACGCGCCGACGCTGGAGCGCGCGGCGTTCCGTCAGAACGGATAAGAACGCTTGGTCTTTCTTGTTGAAGCCGCCAAAAATCAGCGCAAGACGAACTTTTGCATTGTGCAAAAGTTCGTCTTGCGCTATAATTTATCTGTGCTTTTCGGCACATTTCCATTCCAACCCCCGCCCGTTACTCCACCTCTATAACCCGCGGGGGAAAACAAAAAGGAGGAAAATCCCGCCGGCCGGCGGTGCGGCAGCGTGGAGACCTGTCGTAAAGCGGCGTATCCCGCGCGGATCGCCGCGAGGCTCCGTCCTGCGGAGGCAGCGGAGTTACGGTCAAACGAACATGGCAGAGGTACAACTGAAAAACATCAAGAAGATCTATCCCCACGCGCCCGGCGAGGCCAAGAAGAAGAAAAAGGCTGAAGCCGGCGAGGAGAAAAAGGTCAACCTGCAAATTACGGACGAGGGCGTCGTCGCGGTGCAGGCGTTCAATCTCGACATCGCGGACAAGGAGTTCATCGTCCTCGTCGGCCCGTCCGGCTGCGGCAAGTCGACCACGCTGCGCATGGTCGCGGGCCTTGAGGAGATCAGCGACGGCGAGCTGTACATCGACGGCAAGCTGATGAACGACGTCGCGCCGAAGGACCGCGACATCGCGATGGTGTTCCAGAGCTACGCGCTCTATCCGCACATGACGGTGCGCGAGAACATGGAGTTCCCGCTCAAGCTGCGCAAGATGCCCGCGAGCGAGATCAAGCAGCGCGTCGACCACGCGGCGGAAACGCTCGGCATCACGCAGTATCTCGACCGCAAGCCCAAGGCGCTCTCCGGCGGCCAGCGCCAGCGCGTCGCCATCGGCCGCGCGATCGTGCGCGAGCCGAAGGTGCTGCTCATGGACGAGCCGCTGTCGAACCTCGACGCGAAGCTCCGCAACCAGATGCGCGCGGAGATCATCAAGCTGCGCCAGCAGATCAACACCACGTTCATCTACGTCACGCACGACCAGGTCGAGGCGATGACCCTCGGCGACCGCATCGTCATCATGCGCGACGGCTACATTCAGCAGATCGGCACCCCGCAGGAGGTGTTCAACCACCCGAAGAACCTGTTTGTCGCGGGCTTTATCGGCACGCCGCAGATGAACTTCTTTGGCGGCTCCAAGCTCACCCGCGACGGCGACAAGTACGCCGTTGAGGTGCTCGGTCAGAAGATCGCGCTCACCGACGAGCAGTCCGCGGCGCTTGCCGCCAAGGGCGTGCAGAGCAAGGAAGTCATCGTCGGCGCGCGTCCGGTTCACGTCACGCTCGGCGACGCGGGCATCGACGCGACGGTGGACGTCAGCGAGATGATGGGCTCCGAGCTGCACCTGCACATGAGCGCGGGCGGTCAGGATATTGTCGCCGTCGTTCCGACGACCGAGCTCGAAGGCAAAACCGTCACGAACGGCAGCAAGGTCAAGTTCACCTTCCCCGCGAAGCTGCTGCATTTGTTCGACAAGGACACGGAGGAAAACCTGCTGTAAAATTAAGAAAAAATAAGAAAGGCGCCGCCGTTCGGCGGCGCCTTTCTTATTTTTCTTCTTTCTCCCGATATCTTCCGTACATCTTGGTCATTTCGGCGATGCGCTTCGCGAGCTTTTTGCTTGCCTCATCGGGAAGCATGCGCCACTCCCAATTGCCGCTGGCGGTGCCCGGGGTGTTCATGCGATTGTACTTGCCGAGTTCGAGGTAATCCTGCATCTGCGCGACAAACAGCTTCGCCACCGAGCCCATGCCGCCGCGGATCACGCCGAAGTTGAAGCCCTCCTCGTCGTTGAGGCCGAGGTACCTCCTCGCGTGCGCGAGCTCCTTCTTGTCGCCGTCCTCGAACCACTCCATCAGCGGCGCGTTGTCATGCGTGCCGGTGTAGCAGACACAGTTCTCCTTGTAGAAATGCGGCAGATAGTCGCTCGGCTCGTGCGGGTTGAAGGCAAATTCGAGCACCTTCATGCCCGGCAGCTTTGAGTCCGCGAGTAGCTGCGCCACCTCGGGCGTGGCGTAGCCGAGGTCCTCGGCAATGAACTCAAGGTCATGGAACCAGCCGGTCAGTACGCCGACGAGCTTCATACCAGGGCCCTTGACCCACTTGCCCTTGCGGGCGGTCTTCTCGCCGTAAGGCACGGCCCAGAAGCTCTCAAACCCGCGGAAGTGGTCGATGCGGATCACATCGTAGAGCTTAGACGCGCCGCCGATGCGGCGGATCCACCAGCCGAAGCCCTGACGCTCCATCGCGTCGTAGTTGTAGAGCGGGTTGCCCCAGAGCTGGCCGTCCTCGCTGAAGTAGTCCGGCGGCACGCCGGAGACCTCGGTGGGCACGCGATGCTCGTCGAGACGGAACATCTCCGGCTCCGCCCAGACGTCGGCAGAGTCCATCGCGACATAGATGGGCAGGTCGCCGATGATGTGGATGCCGAGGCCGTTGATGTACTCCTTGAGCGCGCTCCACTGCTGATAGAACAGGAACTGAATGTAGGTGAACAGCTCCACGTCCTCGCGCAGCTCGCCGCGCCAACGCTCCACCGCCTCGCGCTTGTGGAGGCGGATATCCTCGTCGGGCCACTCGCTCCACGCCGCCATTGCGAAGCGGCGCTTGAGCGCCATAAACAGGGCATAGTCGGGAAGCCAGCCCTCGTTCTCCCGCTCGAACGCGCGCACTTTCTCGGCGTCGCGCGCCCAGCCGCGCTCCTTGGCCTTGGCGAGCAGCGGGTAGCGGCTCTCGTAGATCTTGCCGTAGTCCACATAGCGCGGATTTTCGCCCCACGCGCACTTCTTGACCTCGTCCTCGGTCAGGAGCTTGTCTTTGATGAGCAGATCGAGGTCGATGAAATACGGGTTGCCCGCGTAGGTCGAGAAGCTCTGGTACGGCGAATCGCCGTAGCTCGTCGGGCCGAGGGGCAGGAGCTGCCAATACTTCTGGCCGGCGGCTTTCAGAAAATCGGCGAAGTCGTACGCCGCCTTGCCGAACGTGCCGATGCCGTAAGGCGACGGCAGCGACGAAATAGGCATCAAAATGCCGCTGGATCGTTCCATAGTCAATAATCCTCCATGCTTCGCGGCTGCCGCGCAAGCGGCGAGCGAAGCGGAATTTCCGATAACCGCGCGTGTTCGCGCGGTTATCCTTTCACGGCGCCGGCTGCGACGCCCTTGATGATGTGCTTCTGGCAGAGAATGTAGAGCACGATGATCGGAATGATGCTGAGCATAATGACCGCCATCGTCGCGCCGAGGTCGACGCTGCCGTAGCTGCCCTTTAAGTATTGGACGTGAATGGGAATGGTCATGTACTTCGTGCGGTCGAGCACGAGATACGGAAGCAGATAGTCGTTCCACACCCACATCGTCTCAAGGATACCGACAGAAATCAGCGTCGGTTTGAGCATCGGCAGCACGACCAGAAAGAAGGTCTGCACCGCGTTGCAGCCGTCGATCGCCGCCGCCTCCTCGATCTCCAGAGGCAGGCTCTTGATAAAGCCGAGGAACATGAAGATCGCGAGGCCCGCGCCAAAGCCGAGGTACACGATGGGGATCGTCCACGGCGTGTTGAGCTTGAGCGAATCCGCCGTAAAGGTCAACGTGAACATGACCATCTGGAACGGCACGATCATCGAGAACAGGCACAGATAGTAGAAGAACTTCGCAAACCCGCTGGCGACGCGGGCGATATACCACGCGCTCATGGACGTGAACAGCAAAATCAGCGCCACGGACGCGACCGTGATGAACACGCTGAAGCCGACGGACTTCAAGAACGGATAGTTGCCGAAGGTCATGCCCTTGGCATAGTTGTCGAAGCCGACAAAGCTCTCGCTGTCCGGCAGGGCGAACGCGTCCAGATTGATGGCGCCGTTGGACTTGAAGGAGTTGGTCAGCACCTCAAAGATCGGAATGATCCAAATGAGGCAAATCAGAATGAAAACGACGGTAAAGATCTTGCTTGCGGTCGAATATCTCTCTTTCATTACTGCTGCACCTCCTTACTGCGGGTCGCGGATTGCTGCGCGATGGCAAGCACCGCCACGAGCAGGAAGAATACGACGGCCTTTGCCTGCGCCGCGCCGTGCCAATTCTTGTTGATGTTATAGGTCGAATAGATGTTCAGCGCCAGCAGCTCGGTCATGTTGATCTTGCCGCCGTTCGCCATGACGGAAGGCGCGCCGCCCGTCAGCGCGAGGTTCTGGTCGAACAGCTTAAAGCCGTTCGTCAACGTCAGGAACGTGCAGATCGTGATGGACGGCATAACGTTCGGGATCGTGACCTTCCACAGCGTCTGCCACTTGTTCGCGCCGTCGATCTTCGCGGCCTCAAGCATATCTTCCGGCACCGCCTGCAAGCCCGCAATGTAAATAATCATCATGTAGCCGATCTGCTGCCATGCGACGAGGATCACGAGGCCCCAAAAGCCGTAGGTCGCGTTCGCGGTCAGATAGGTGTCGTAGCGCTTGAGGATCGCGTCGAAGATCATCGACCAGATATACCCCAGCACGACGCCGCCGATCAGATTCGGCATGAAAAACACCGTGCGGAACAGGTTGCTGCCGCGCATATGCTGCGTCAGCGCATAGGCGATGGCAAACGCGAAGACGTTGATGATGACGATGGTGACAATTGCAAAGCCCGCCGTGTTCCAGAACGCATGCTGGAAGCCCGGGTCGCTGAACGCCTTGACGTAGTTGCCGAGCCCGACCCACTCGGCGTCCCGCGGCGTGTTAAAGTTGCAGAACGACAGGTAGATGCCCTGCGCAAAGGGCCAGACAAAGCCGATGAGGAAGCACAGGAAGGTCGGCATAATGAACAGCGGGAACCAGCGCCGGATCGAATTTCGGATCAACGCGCTGTTCACGGCCGCCGTGTCGCGTTTCATTTTGGCCAAAAAGATCCCTCTCTTTCCGATATGATATTCTCCCAAGGAGGAAACGGCCTCCCTCGCGCGGGCATGCCGTTCCGTATAGAAAAAGGGGCGGGCGACGTGCCCGCCCCTTTCTTTTTATGCGCTTGTGCGAGGCGCTTTCCAATCAGCCGTTGACGACCTGATACTCGTACGCCCAGCCGTCCACGACGGCCGCGACGACGTCGGCCCACTTGGCGTCGGACTGGTCCGCGGAGTAAGCGGTCAGAGCGGTGACCAGCGTGGCGCGCCAGCTATCAACATTGGGGGTATAGTTGAACGCCCAGGTCACGGCGTAGTTGCCCTTGGCAAGCAGATCGGCGGCAGCGGCGGAAAGGCCGTTCGTCGCCGCGGGGGCCTTCTTGAACGGAATGTCGCCGATGCCGGACAGGGTCTTGAGGCCCTCGTCGGAGGTCACGCACCAATACAGGAAGTCGAGGGTCGCCTTCTGGTCGGCCTCGGAAACCTTGCTGTTGACCGCGAGGCAGTTCTCGGTGCCGGAGCAGACGCCCGCCTTCTCCTCGCCGGCAACGCCGCAATAAATGGGGATCATGGTGAGGTCGTCAGGATTCATGTTGAACTTCTCGGTCAGGTTCGACCATTCCCAAGTGCCGTTCTGATAGAACACGGCCTTGCCCTCGCCGAACTCGGCCTCGGCCTGGTCGCCGGTGGCGCTGGACAGGGAGGTCTTGCTGGCGGACGCGTTGTCGATATACAGATCCCAGATCGCGCGATAGTTGTCAAGGTAGGTGCCCTTGATGGCAGCGGGCTGATCGGTGATACCGTCGTCACGGAACTCGTAGTACAGCGGCATGTTGCTCAGATGGCCGGAGAAGCGCCAGCTGGAGCTGCCGTCCAGGCCGGAGGAGGTGAACGCGTCGAAGCCGAGCTGCGCGCTGCGGGGATGAATATCCTCGGCGACCGCCTTCAAAGACGCGAAGTCCTTGATGTCGGCGATGGAATAGCCGGCCTGCTCAAGCAGCGCCTTGTTGGTAATAATGCCGAAGGACTCATAGATCCAGCCGAGGGACTTGGTCTCGCCGGCGGCGTTCTTGAGGTTGAAGTCGGTGGTGGTCAGCTCGCCCATGACGTCCGCGCCGTCCAGCGTCAGGCAGTAGTCCTCCCAAGTGGCGAGGGAGCTGCCGTTACCGACGTTGATGAGCGTCGGGGCCTCGGACTTGCCCATCTCGGCGTTCAGGGTCGTGTCATAGCTGCCCGAAGCGGCGGTGACAACCTTGGTGGGAACGCCGGTCTGCGCCTCATAGGCCGCGGCGAGCGCCTGCAGCGCCTCGTCGGCCTCGGGCTTCATGTTCAGCCAATAAACGCGGCCGGTGTCGCCGCCGGAGCTGCTGTCCGGCGTGGTCGTGGCAACGCCGGTCGAGCTGCCGCTCGTGTCGCCGCCGGAGGTGCTATTCTGGTTGCCGCAGGCAACCAGAGCCATGACCATGATCATGGCGAGGATCATTGCAAGGATCTTTTTCATGACAATCTCTCCTTCAAAAATTTTATATAAAC
>JAFTGG010000103.1 GCA_017458025.1 Oscillospiraceae bacterium
AAGGCATGAAACTCGGCGTTTACGGCGGCAGCTTCGATCCGCCGCATCTGGGGCATCTGCGCGCCGCCGTCGCGGCGGCAAGGGCGCTCTCGCTCGACGAGCTCCTGCTCATGCCCGCGGGCACGCCGCCGCACAAGCGGCTCTCCGGCGGCGCGGTCGACGCGGCGCACCGCGCGGAGATGACGCGCCTCACGGCGGAGCAGGCGGCGCTGGAGTCGGGGATTCCCGTCAAATGCTCGCGCATGGAGATCGAGCGCGACGGGAAAAGCTATACCGTCGACACGCTGCTCGCGCTGCGCGAACAGCGCCCCGACGACGAGCTGTGGCTGCTGGTGGGGACGGATATGTTCCTCACCATTCAGGATTGGTACCGGCCGGAGGCGATCCTCGCGAACGCCGCGCTCTGCGCGTTCGGGCGCCACGCGGCGGACACGGCGGAGCGGTTCGCCGCGCATCAGGCGTATTTGGAAGAGCGCTTCCCGGGCGCGCGGATCGAGACGATTGCGCTGCCGGAGCTGGTCGAGATATCGTCGAGCGAGCTGCGCGCGCTGCTGCCCACGGGCGGCGGGCAGTACCTGCTCCCGCAGGTCTACGGCTATATCCTGCGCGAGCATCTGTACGGAACGAACCTCGATTTGAAGCGACTTACCGTCGAGCAGCTACGTCCCGTCGCGCTGTCGTATCTCAAGGCGAAGCGCGTACGGCACGTTCTCGGCGTCGAGGAGGAGGCAATCCGCCTCGCGGAAAAGTATGGCGCGGACGTGGAAAAGGCGCGTTTTGCGGCGCTGCTGCACGACGCGACGAAGAAGCTCGATCTGGACGAACAGCTCGCGCTGTGCGCGCGGTATCGCATCGAGCTAGACGATCTCGAACGCCGCGCGCTCAAGCTGCTGCACGCCAAGACCGGCGCGGCGCTGGCGCGGGACGTGTTCGGCGCGGACGACGACGTTTGCAGCGCCATTTTGTGGCACACGACGGGGCGTCCGAACATGACGCTTTTGGAAAAGGTCGTCTATCTCGCGGACTACATCGAGCCGAACCGCGACTTCGACGGCGTGGACACGCTGCGAAAGGCGGTGTACGAGGATCTCGACAAGGGTCTGGAGCTGGGGCTGCGTATGAGCGTCGAGGAGCTTGAAGAGCGCGGCGCGCCCGTCCATCACGACACGCGCGAGGCGTACGAGTACATCACGCGACAGTTGGGAGACTGATATGGCATACAGCGACTTTCGGGATAAACTGAAAGCGAAACGCGCGGAAGTGCAGGAAAAATACTCGCAGAACAGCAGCGAGGCGTGGGAGCAGATCAAGGCGTTTGTCACGGACCCGACGCATTGGCTCGTCGCGGGTATCGCGCTGCTGCTGATTGTCGCGGGCGTTTTTGCCGTGAAGTTCATCAGCGCCGTCCGCGCGCCGGCGCTGCCGAACCGGCCGCATGAGGCGATCACGATCGGCGGAAGCCTGATCCGGCCCGGCGAGGACGGCGCGGGCGAAGAAGAGGAGATCGACGACAGCAACACGGTGCAGCCGCTGCTCTCCGGCGCGCGCAAGGAGAACTACTACACGTTCCTCCTGTTCGGCATGGACAAGTTCAGCGGCAGCACGGATACCATCATGGTCGTGAGCTACGACGTCGCGAACCAGAAGCTCAATCTGATGAGTATTCCGCGCGACACGATGGTGAATGTGAGCTGGGACGTCAAGAAGATCAACTCCGTCTACGCGATGAGCGGCATCAGCGGGCTCAAAAAGCACATTGGCAAGCTCATCGGCTTCGTGCCGGATTACTATGTCAAGATCGACCTGCAGGCGTTTGTCGACGTGGTGAACCTGCTCGGCGGCATCGAGTTCGACGTGCCGATCTCCATGCACTACCACGATCCCGCGCAGGGGCTGAGCATCGACCTCGAACCTGGCCTGCAAACGCTCGACGGCGAGCAGGCGATGGGCCTCGTCCGCTTCCGCAAGAGCGACCGCGGCGTGGACGGGCGCATCAGCGGCTACGACGATACGGGCCGCGTCAAGACGCAGCAGGACTTCCTGAAGGCGATGTTCAAGAAGTGCCTCAAGATCACGAAGTGGTCGCAGATCACGGGCTACGTCGAGATATTCAACGAGAACGTCGAAAGCGATCTGACGCTCGGCAATATGCTCTGGTTCGCGCGGCAGGCGATGGACCTCGGCGAGGACGGCTTTGCCACCGTCACCGCGCCGGGCAACTACTATGCCGAAGCGTGGAGCCGTTCCATCGGCCAGATGCAGTCGTATGTGACGCTCTACGGGCGGGATATGGTGCAGCTGGTAAACAAAGACTTTAACCCGTATCTCACGAACGTGACGCTGGCAAACCTCGACATCATGTCGATCAACTCCGACGGCAGCGTCTCGTCCTCGACGGGCTATGTGGCGGACAGCCGCGCGGCGGCACCGCCCGATACCGGCGGCGGAAGGAACGTTACGGTAACGGAGGAGCCGGCAGGCGGAGGAACGGCGGAGACGGGCAGGGACGACACGCCGATCGCGCCCATCGAGTCGTTGATCCCGGACCCGAACGAACAAACGGCGACGCCGGAGCCTGACGCGCCCGCGGAGGAACAGCCGCCCGAAACGCCGCCGGCGGAAGAACAGCCGCCCGCGGAGCCCGCCGTAACAGAGACAACGCCGACCGAGAGCGGCGAAGAATAAGAAAGGAATTATCTATGCTGCAACCGAAAGAAATGGCGCTGATCGCCGCCAAGGCGCTCGACGCGAAAAAGGGTAAGGATATCCGCGTGCTGGAGATCGACAAGATCACGACGCTGGCCGATTACTTCGTCATCTGTACCGGCGGCTCGAACACGCAGATCAACGCGCTGTGCGACGAGGTGGAAAAGGAGCTGACCGCCGCCGGAGAGGAGCCGCTCCATCGCGAGGGCTACCGCGGCGGCACATGGGTGCTGCTGGACTACGGCTGCATCGCTGTGCATGTGTTCAATGCCGAGGCACGCGAGTTCTACTCTCTTGAGCACGTCTGGGCGGACGGCAAAGAGGTCGACCTCACGGGCGTGCTGACGGCGGATTGAGCCGCCGGAAAACATGAGCTACAAGGTCCTGAGCAAGTACCGCTCGGAGCTGATGGGCGTCGCGATGCTCTGGGTCATGTGCTTCCACGCGTTTGACCTCGATCTCGGCAGCGAGACGCTGAACAACCTCCGCGCGGACGGCTTCGGCGGCGTGGACATCTTTATTCTGCTCTCGTCGATGGGGCTGGCGATGTCGCTTTCGCGCAAAGAGGTCGATTTCGAGCGTTTCATGCGCCGCCGCGCGCTGCGTATTCTGCCGGCGTACTTTGCGGTGATGCTGCCGTATACGCTCTACACCGTCCGCGCGGACGGCGTGCCGTGGATCGCGCTTCTGTGGAACAGCACGCTGCTCTACTATTGGGTGCACTGCCGGGGCGCGTTCAATTGGTATGTCGCGGGCGCGATGACGTTCTACGCGCTGACGCCGTGTTCGTTCCGCGCCCTGCGCGGCGCGAAGCGGCGCGAGCTGCTGACCGCCGGCGCGGCGGCCGCGGGCGTTCTGGTCTGCCAATGGCTGATGCACGCGGATTATTGGCAGTATCTCGACGTGTTCTACCGCTTCCCCATCTTTTTCGTCGGGCTTCTGATCGGCTTTTATGTGCCGGAGGACCGGAAGCTGACGGGACGCGGCGCCGCGTTCTGGGGGCTGAGCTTCGCGCTGGGCGTTGCCTACGGCGCTCTGGTGCGCAGCGGCGTCGACACCTCGCCCGTCTGGGTGCAGTTCTGCCATGTGTTCCTGTTCACCACCGTGCCGGTGTGTCTCGCGCTGTGCCTGCTTTTTGAGAAGCTGCCGCTCGGCGCGGTGCGCCGTTGTCTGCGGCTGGTGGGGGAGAACAGCCTTGAGATTTACCTGCTGAACGTCAGCTTCTTCTCCCGTGTGCTGACGATCCGGCGCTATGTGTCGATCGGCGGGCCGACTCATCGGCTCTATTATCTTGTTATGTTTGCCGCCAACATCGCGCTCGGCTGTCTGCTGCATCGCGCGATCGAAGCGGTTCGAGAAAAAATCCAGAGAAAACCAAAGGAGCTACCGAATCCATGAAATACGATTTTGCGGCCATTGAGAAGAAATGGCAGGACAATTGGGAGGTCACGAAGCCCTACGCCGCCGTGACCGGCGAGACGGATAAAAAGAAGTTCTACGGCCTGATCGAATTTCCGTATCCCTCGGCGGCGGGCCTGCACGTCGGCCACCCGCGCCCGTTTACGGCGATGGACGTCGTGACGCGCAAAAAGCGCATGGAGGGCTACAACGTCCTGTTCCCGATCGGCTTCGACGCCTTCGGCCTGCCGACGGAGAACTTTGCCATCAAGAACCATATCCACCCCGCGATCATCACGAAGCGGAACATCGAGAACTTCACGCGCCAGCTAAAGATGCTCGGCTACGGCTTCGACTGGGACCGCTGCGTGGACACCACCGACCCGAACTACTACAAGTGGACGCAGTGGATCTTCCTTCAGCTCTTTAAGAAGGGCCTTGCCTACAAGGCGACCATGCCCGTCAACTGGTGCACGTCCTGCAAGTGCGTGCTTGCGAACGAGGAGGTCGTCGAGGGCGTGTGCGAGCGCTGCGGCAGCGAGGTCATCCGCAAGGAAAAGAGCCAGTGGATGCTCGCCATCACCAAGTACGCCGACCGTCTGGTCGACGACCTCGACACGGTCGATTACATCGAGCGCGTGAAGGTACAGCAGCGCAATTGGATTGGCCGCTCCACCGGCACGGAGGTCACGTTCAAGACCAACACGGAGGACGATATCACCGTCTACACCACGCGCGTGGACACGCTCTACGGCGTGACCTACACGGTCATCTCGCCGGAGCATCCGCTTCTTAAAAAGTGGCAGCCGCTGATTCGCAATTGGGGCGAGGTCGCGAAGTATCGGGAGGCCGCCGCGAAGAAATCCGACTTCGAGCGCGGCGAGCTGAACAAGGAAAAGACCGGCGTGCGCCTCGACGGCATCGAGGTCGTCAACCCCGCCACGGGCGAGGCCGTGCCGATGTTCGTCTCCGACTATGTGCTCATGGGCTACGGCACCGGCATCGTCATGGGCGTGCCGGGCCACGACCAGCGCGACTGGGACTTCGCCACCGCGTTCGGCCTGCCCATCGTCGAGGTCGTCAAGGGCGGCGACGTGACAAAAGAAGCGTTCACGCTCAAGGACGACACGGGGATCATGGTCAACTCCGGCATCCTCAACGGCATGACCGTCAAGGACGCGATCCCGTATATGAAGAACTATGCCGTCGAGCAGGGCTGGGGCAAGGAGAAGACGAACTTCAAGCTGCGCGATTGGGTGTTCTCCCGCCAGCGCTATTGGGGCGAGCCGATCCCGCTGGTCAACTGCCCCGACTGCGGCTGGGTGCCGGTGCCGGAGGAGGAACTGCCGCTCGTGCTGCCGCAGGTCGAAAGCTACGAGCCCACCGACGACGGCGAGAGCCCGATCTCCAAGATGACTGATTGGGTCAACACCACCTGCCCGAAGTGCGGCAAACCCGCGAAGCGCGAGACCGACACGATGCCGCAGTGGGCGGGTTCGAGCTGGTACT
>JAFTGG010000104.1 GCA_017458025.1 Oscillospiraceae bacterium
AGCGCGAACCTGCTCCCCGGCGACGAGCTGCTCGCCATCTCGGGCAAGCCGTACGATACCTTGGAGGAGGTCATCGGCATTCGTCCGTCGCCCTGCTCGCTCGCGGAATACGGCGTTTCGTACCGTCAAATAGACTTATTGCCAGGCGGCAGTCTTGACCTATCCGCAATTCGCAACGCCATCTCGGAGCGCACGAAATTGGTGCATATTCAACGTTCCAAAGGCTACCAAACCCGCTCTACGCTTAGCATTGCGCAAATCAAGGAATCTATTGACCTGGTCAAGTCTATTAATCCTAAAATTGTCGTCATGGTCGACAATTGCTACGGCGAATTTGTTGAGTCTATTGAACCGAGCGACGTCGGCGCGGATATGACCGTCGGTTCGCTCATTAAGAATCCCGGCGGAGGACTCGCGCCCATCGGCGGCTACATTGCCGGCACGCAGGTGTGCATCGACCGCTGCGCCTATCGGCTCTCCGCGCCCGGACTCGGCCAGGAGGTCGGCGCGAACCTCGGCCTGCTGCCCGCGCTGTATCAGGGCTTCTTCCTCGCGCCGACGGTCACCGCCGCTGCGCTGCGCGGCGCGGTATTCGCCGCCGCGGCATACGAGAAGCTCGGCTTCCGCGTCGTTCCCTCCGCCGCGGAGGAGCGCCGCGACATCATTCAGGCCATCGAACTCGGCAGCGAGGAGGCGATGCGCGCGTTCTGCAAGGGCATTCAGCTTGCCGCGCCGGTGGACAGCTTTGCGACGCCCGTGCCCGCGCCGATGCCGGGCTACGATTCGCCGGTCATTATGCCGGCGGGCGCGTTCGTGCAGGGCAGCAGCATCGAACTGTCCGCCGACGGCCCCGTGCGCCCGCCCTACGCGGTGTACTATCAGGGCGGCCTGACGTGGCCTCACGCGAAGCTGGGCGTGCTGCTGTCGCTGCAAAAGATGCTCGACGCGGGGCTGATTTCGCTGTAATACGAAAATACTTTCTTTGCAAAAAAGACGGCCGACGCCGTCTTTTTTCATATCGGGATATCCATCACCGATACGCCGCGTTTGAGCGCGTATTCGATGGTGTTGCGCGTCCCGCCCGGGACGCCGTCGTGCGCCGCAATCAGCAGGCTCGCGTGGTCGACCATATAGCGGTTGCGCCGCTGCATGCAGCCGGGGCTGTAGGCGGCGGACACCATCGTCTCGTAGTCGCAGCGTGCGAGCAGCGCGCGGTATCGCGCGCGCGACGCCTCGCTCCACTTGTCCGCCTGCGTCGGGCACGGCAGCGCCGCCTCCAGCGTAATGTGCGGGTAGCGCGCCTTGAGCTCCAGCACGATTTCGCAGAAGTACAGATCGCAGCCCTCCGCCATGCCGCAGATGAAGTGCTCCATGCCCTCCAGAATCGCGCTCTCCACCGCGGCGCGGATACGCGCCTTGAGCGCGAGGCAGCGTACGTCGCTTTCGTCGTCGCCCCACGGCAGCTTCGCGGGGCGATGTCCCGTAAAGCAGCAAGCCGTCTGTCTCCCTTTCACGACGCCCGCTCCTTTCGTTTCGTTTAACGCTATTATAAAACATTTGTTCCGAATTGTAAAGCAAAACATTTTAAGGCGATACCGCATCATTCCGGTGTGCAGCCGGAAATTTCGGCAGATGGCCCAAAATTCCGCGGGTCATGCCGTCGCATGGGCAAGGAATTTCGGGACACATTTATGCAAGCATGATGCGTGTCATGAATTGTGCGGGATTGCCTTAACAGCTTTTGGCAAAATCAGCTCTTGACAAACGCCTATGCAGCGTGTATGGTAGAGAGCAAGAACTGAATCACGGTCTTCGAGGCGGGGTGAAATTCCCCACCGGTGGTAAAGCCCACAAGCGGCAGCAATGCCGCACGAATCGGTGCGATTCCGATGCCGACGGTAAAGTCCGGATGAGAGAAGATGTGTATACGCTTTTCCCGCTCTTTTGCGTCATGCACCCGAAGGCTTGTCTTTCGGTGCGATTTCGTAAAGGAGTGTTTTTTATGTCCAATTCCGCATCGTTTGCCAAAGAGGCCGAGAGGACCCACAAGCTTGCCGTCGCAGGCATGCTCTCGGCGGTCGCGTTCGTCCTCATGTACATCGAGTTCCCGATCCCCGCGCTGATCCCCGCGTTCATCAAGCTCGACGTGTCCGACCTGCCCGAGCTGCTCGCGGCGTTCGCGCTCGGCCCCGTCTGGGGCGTCGTCGTGACGCTGCTCAAGAACGTGCTGTTCTCGATTCTGCACGGCACGTCCTCCAACTACGTCGGCGAGCTGTGCAACTTCCTGCTCGGAGGCGTGTTCTCATTCTCGGCGGGTCTCGTCTATCACCGCGCCAAGAGCCGCAGGAGCGCGCTCCTCGGCGCAGTCGCCGGCGCGGCGCTGATGGCGCTCGTCTCGGCGCCCATCAACTACTTTATCGTCTATCCCGCCTACGTCGTGGTCTACGGCATGCCGATGGAGGCCATCATCGGCATGTATCAGGCGATTAATCCCGGCGCGGACAGCCTGCTCAAGTGCCTCGTGCTGTTCAACGTGCCGTTCACATTCTGCAAGGGCCTGCTCGACGTCGTGCTGTGCTTCCTCATCTACAAGCCGCTCTCCCCCATTCTGCATAAGTAATACTGAACTCATATAAAAAGATTCCATTTATGGGATTTTTTATATGAGTTCGCATGAAACGTCAGTTGCGTCAGCAACTGTATGCCGCCGACGGCGGCATCTATCAGATAAAATGAAAGGTCTTGATCCTATGAGCGTCACCACATTCCCGTTCGGCAGTCTGAGCGACGGCGCCGCCGTCACCGCCGCGCGTATCGAAAACGCCTCCGGCGCGTCTGTCACGCTGCTCGACTATGGCGCCGCGATCCAGTCGATCCGTGTACCGGACCGCAGCGGCAAACTCGTCGAGGTCGTGCTGGGCTTTGACACCGCCGCGGAGTACGAGACCGGCCGCGGGCACCTCGGCGGCACCATCGGCCGCGTCGGCAATCGCATCGGCGGCGCGAAGTTCTCGCTGAACGGCAAGACCTATGAGCTTGCGAAGAACAACGGCGAAAACCACCTCCACGGCGGCGTCCGCGGCTTCGACAGGTATGTTTGGGACATGACTGTCGAGGACGGCAGCGTCGTGTTTGAGCGGCTCTCGCCCGACGGCGAGGAGGGCTACCCCGGCGCGCTGCGGGTCAAGGTGGCCTACACGCTCACGTCCGACAACGCGCTGCGCATCGTCTATGACGCCGACACGGACGCGGACACGCCGTTCAATCCGACGAATCACAGCTACTTCAACCTCAACGGCGGCGGCAGTATTCTGGAACACAAGCTGCAGGTCTTTGCCGAACGTTTTTGCGAGACCGATGCAGGCTGCCTGCCGACGGGCAAGCTGCTCGGCGTCGGCGGCACGCCGTTCGACTTCCGCGAAGGCAAGGCCATCGGCGCCGATATCGACGCCGACGACGAACAGCTCCGCCGCGGCAACGGCTATGACCACAACTTCTGCCTCGGCGGACGCCGCGCCGCGGTCGTCACCGGCGACAAGACCGGCATCGTCATGACGGTCGAGACCGATATGCCGGGCGTTCATATCTATTCCGCCAACGGATTGCGCCAACAGGCGGGTCACGGCGGCGCGATGATGGGGCCGCGCGAGGCGGTGTGCCTCGAAACGCAGCTCTGGCCCTACGGCATGCTGTGCTACGGCTTCCCTTCTCCCGTGCTGCGCAAAGAGCAGCACATGCGCAGCGAAACGGTTTACGCGTTCTCCGTGGAATAACGGGCAAAACCGGCGTCACATGACGCCGGATTTGATTGCGTTTCCGGGATTTTGGTTTATTCTGGATAGCCGAGGTGGTTTTC
>JAFTGG010000012.1 GCA_017458025.1 Oscillospiraceae bacterium
ACTTTGCACGGAGCGTCCGTGCGGGCAAGGCCCGCGCGGGCAGCGCAGTGAAGCCTGCTCTGTTCAGAACCCAGCGAAGCGGTTCTGAACAGAAGACAAGATTGGGAATAAAACCCTCAAAAGGAGGCAAGAATCATGAGATGTGAGCATTGTGGCAGGAACGAAGCGACGTTCCACTATCAAACGACCGTCAACGGTCATACCGAGGAAGCGCACCTCTGTCCGGCGTGCGCGGCGGAGCTGGGCTACAGTACCGATTTTGGCGGAGGCTTCGGCAGCATGCTGGGCGACACCTTCGGCAGCGTGTTTTCGCTGCTGCCGAGTATGTTCGGCGGGTTCGGCGATTTCTTCGGCGAGCCGCAACTGACGCCGGCGGCGCGCCGCACCCTGCAGATGGTGCCCGCGCCGGACGAGCCGGTCTACGAGACCGAGTCGCTTTTGAGCGACGCCGAGGGCGCGGCGCTGCGGCGCGAGCGCGAGCGCAACGCGCTGAACGTGCGGCTGCAAGAGGCGGTCGAAAGCGAAGATTACGAGCGCGCGGCGCAGCTGCGCGACGAGCTGAAAAAGCTCGATGAAAACTAATGTATAGAAAACTCGAAAGGAGTTGACATGATATGTCTGAGAAGAGATTCACCCCCAGAGGGGAGAACGTGTTGAGATTGGCGCAGGAGGCCGCGGGCGACCTCGGCCACGATTACGTCGGCTGCGAGCATCTGCTGCTCGGTATCCTGCGCGACGGCGGCGGCGTGGCGTACCGCGCGCTGATGGAAGCGGGCGTCAACGAGCGCATGGTGAGCGACCTGATCGTCCGCGCCGTGGGGCGCGGCATGTCCGGCGGCGACCCCGCGCAGGGGCTGACGCCGCGTGCGCGGAGCGCCGTGGAGCTCGCCGTCAACGAGGCGATGCGCGCGAACAGCCAATTTATCGACAGCGAGCACCTGCTGCTCGGCATGCTGCGCGACGGCGGCAACATGGCGGTGCGTATCCTCGCGACTGCCGGCGTCGATCCGCGCCAGCTCTACAATAACGTGCGCCGGCTTATCAGCGAGACGCCGAAGGCCGCCGCGACCAACGGCGGCAGGGCGCAGGGCGGCAAAGAAAAGGACAAGGGCCTCGCGGAGTTTACGCGCGACCTGACCGAGATAGCGCGCGAGGGCAAGCTCGATCCCGTCATCGGGCGAGACAAGGAGATCCAGCGCACGATCCAGATCCTCTCCCGCCGCACGAAGAACAACCCCGTGCTCATCGGCGAGCCGGGCGTCGGCAAGACCGCCATCGCCGAGGGCCTCGCGCAGAAGATCGTCATGGCGGACGTGCCGGAGGAGCTGCTCGACAAGCGCGTGCTGTCGCTCGACCTCTCGGGCATGGTCGCGGGCACGAAGTACCGCGGCGAGTTCGAGGAGCGCATCAAGGGCGTCATCGACGAGATCATCAAGGACGGCAGCGTGATCCTTTTTATCGACGAGTTGCACACCATCGTCGGCGCGGGCAGCGCCGAGGGCGCGGTGGACGCGGCGAACATCATCAAGCCCGCGCTGGGGCGCGGCGAGCTGCGCGTCATCGGCGCGACGACGCTCGCGGAGTACCGCAAATACGTCGAGAAGGACGCCGCGCTCGAACGCCGGTTCCAGCCGATCACGGTCGGCGAGCCGACGCCGGAGGAGAGCGTGCAGATTTTGAAGGGCCTCCGCCCGCGCTACGAGTCCCACCACAAGCTGACCATCACCGATTCGGCGCTGGAGGCCGCCGTGGAGCTGTCGCGCCGTTATATCAACGACCGCTTCCTCCCCGACAAGGCCATCGACCTGATGGACGAGGCTGCGTCCCGCGTCCGCATGGACGTGCAGGCGCCCTCGCCGGAGCTCAAGGCGATCGAGGAGAAAATCAACGCGCTGCATAAGGAAAAGAGCGACGCCATCGCCGCGCAGGATTACGAGAAGGCCGCGCAGCTGCGCGACATCGAGTCCAACTATCGCGAGCAGGCGGAGCAGGAGCGCGAGAAGCAGAAGCTTGCGAACGGCGAGAAGCGCGGCATGGTCACGGAGGAGGACATCGCGAACGTGGTGTCCGGCTGGACCGGTATTCCCGTGACGCGCCTGACCGAGGACGAGGGCGAGCGCCTGCTGAGCCTCGAAAAGACGCTCCACGAGCGCGTGGTGGGCCAGGACGAGGCCGTCGGCGCCGTCGCCCGCGCGATCCGCCGCGGCCGTGTCGGCATCAAGGACCCGAAGCGTCCCATCGGCTCGTTCCTGTTCCTCGGCCCGACGGGCGTCGGCAAGACCGAGCTTTGCAAGACGCTGGCTGAAGCCATGTTCGGCGACGAAAACGCCATGATCCGCATCGACATGTCCGAGTATATGGAGCGTCACACCGTCAGCCGCCTGGTCGGCTCGCCGCCGGGCTACGTCGGCTACGCCGAGGGCGGCCAGCTCACCGAGAAGGTGCGCCGTAAGCCGTACAGCGTCGTGCTGTTCGACGAGATCGAAAAGGCGCACGAGGACGTGTGGAACA
>JAFTGG010000105.1 GCA_017458025.1 Oscillospiraceae bacterium
AAACGCATAGCAAAGCCTCCTTTCATTCGCTTGGATACTATTTGATACTGAAATCCATTAAAAAGAAGAAGTATTCTACATAGATGTCTCTGTGGGGGCAGGGATTATAACTGCGGATCTTTTTATGAGATATGTTAAGAAAGCGGAGCGGTTTTCTGTGTTAGGTCATCGCAACATTTCGGTAAAACGGGCCTTTATAAAAGGCGTTCTCGCAGAGTTCGGCAAGCGGCGGAAATCGCTTTTGACTGCCTTACGCCGAAGCCTCGAAGGTCGACTGCGAGCTCTCGGGCGCCGCCGAGCCGCCGGACTCCCCGTCGGCTTTGCTCTCGTCCGGCGCAGTGACTGTGCGGGTCACTCCGCCGGAAACATACACGCGCCCACATTCGGGACAGACGCTTGTGTGAATGGTCACGCTCTGGCTGATGACCTTACGGCCCTCGCGCGCCGCTTTGGCGCGCTCGCGGACGACATGCTCCTGCTCGTGGCTGCGCACGGCGCTTGCCGCTTCGTCCGGCGAGAGCTTGGTCGCTGTCTTGAACGAGACGCCCGGGTCGTCGGAACCGTCCTGATACTGCCGGTTCTTGCAGGTCTCGCATTCCGCCTGCTCCACCGCCTTAGCGGTCGGCTCTCCCTCGACGCTGGGCATCTCCTCCTGCTCAAGATCGTTCTCAAGACCGGCGAGCTTCCCCTCCAGCGCGTTGGAAAGCGGCGTACCCAAGTCCGGAAATTGCAGGCGCGTGCGCGTAGCGAGCTCCTCGGGGCCGAACCCCTCCGGAACATAGGGCATCTCCGGCCCCGACAGCACGGCGGGCGCTGCAACTGAGGCCGCCGCTGTTGCTCCGACAAGCGGCATGCCCTCCGATTCTGTAGGCGCGGCAGCGGAAGCGGCAGCCGCGCCGCGCGTATATTGCACTTGCCGCCACATGGCGGCCATGCCGCCGTAGCCGATGGCTCCGACCATGCCGCTCCCTCCTTTCCTGCCGCGTGAAGCGCGATGCTTACGCCATCTTGACCTTGAGATCGGCGAGACGGTTGAGCGCCTCGATCAGCGTTTCGTCCTTCTTCGCGAAGTGGACGCGGACAATGTTCTGCACATCCTCCATGAAGAACGACGTGCCGGGCACGCAGGCTACGCCGACCTTCTTCGCCATCTCCTCGCAGAACTCGACGTCGGTCTGGCCCTTCTTCATGTACGGCCCGATGTCGACGAGCGTAAAGTAGGTGCCTTGCGGGTCGGTGAACGGGATACCGAGGTTGCGGAGGCCGTCCGTGAACAGCTTCTTCATGTGCGCGTAGTGCGCCTGGAACTCGACGTAGTAGCTGTCGGGCATGTCGAGGCCGGCGATCGCCGCCTCCATCAGCGGGGACGCCGCGCCGACGGTGTTGAAGTCGTGGTACTGCTTGATGCGGTCCATCATTTCTTTGGGCGCAATGGCATAGCCGAGGCGCCAGCCGGTGATGGAATAGGTCTTGCTCAGGCTGGAGCAACTGACCGTGCGCTCCCACATGCCGGGCATGGAGTTCATGTAGATGTGTTTGTTGTCGTCATAGACGATGTGCTCGTATGGCTCGTCCATAATGGCGTACGCGTCGTACTTGCAGCAAAGATCCGCGATGAGCTTGAGCTCGTCGTAGGTGAACACCTTGCCGCTGGGGTTCGAGGGATTGCAGATCAGGATTGCCTTGATGCCCTGCTTGAACGCGTCCTCAAGGACGTTCGCGTCGAAGTGGAACGTCGGCGGCACGAGCGGGATATAGATAGGCTCGCAGTCCGCCATGATGAGCTGAGCGTGATAGTTCTCAAAGTACGGGCTGAACAGCGCGACCTTGTCGCCCGGGTTCGTCAGCGCGAAGATGGTATCGACCATCGCCTCCGTGGAGCCGATGGTGACGACGATCTCGGTCTCGGGATCGAGCTTGCGGTTCATGAAACGGCCGCACTTGCGCGCGAGCGCCTGACGGAAGTTCGGCGCGCCCCTCGTGATGGGATATTGGTGCGGACCGATGGCGCTGATCTCGGCAAGACGGTCGGTGATCGCCTTGGGCGGATCAAAATCGGGAAAGCCTTGGGAGAGGTTGATGGCGTCGTTCGCGATAGCGATGCGCGTCATACGGCGGATAACGGACTCGGTAAAGAGCTTGTTGCGTCTGCTCATTTCTTTCATATATGTCGCCTCTCTCGCGTTTCAGGGCGCGGTCCCTATTAAAAGTCGCAAATATTATAAATAAATATGGAGAAGAACGCAAGAGAAAAGTCACAAAAACGGCAAAAAACGACCGGCGGTCAGCCGGTCGTTTTGAGTCGCGCTTGATCCTCAGTTGCGCTCGCGGTCGCCGCGAGTCTTTACGTCGCGGTCGCGGTCGCGGGAGCCGCAGCCGCAGCCGCCGTCCGAGTCGCCCATTACGTCCGCGCACACATCGCTCGTCGGGAAGAACGAATCCACGGGGAAATCGACGTCCGCGAAGATGGAGCACGGGTCCTCGCTGCCGCCAACGCCCGCGACCATGCACTCTTCGGTCGGAATGCAGTAGTCGAACACCGGAATCAGCAGCTGCGTATCGCGTTCGAGCCGGACGATGGAGAACTGTCCCAGCGACACGCAGACGCGGCGGCTCTGCGCTTCGTCAAGGATCAGCGGCTCGTCGAACGCCGCGAGGATACCCTCGGGCACGCCGGTGAGCACGCCGGGGACGTAGTGGCAGTTGTCGACGAAGTTCGCGCTGAGCAGCAGCGGGTCGATGACCTCGACAAACGCCGTCGGCAGGTCCGCCGTCAGGTCGAGCTGGACGTCCAGCTCGTCGGCGACCGGCTCGGACGAGAAGATCTTCGGGCCGCTTTCTCCGCCGCAGAGGATCACGCGCTTGCCGAAGGTGGCAAGGCCCTCGACCTCGGTGTAGCGCGTGCTTCCGTTGAGCGCCTGCAAGGTGATCTTGTAGTAGAAGCGCATATCGACGGTGTAGAAGCCGCGGTTGAAGTTCACGGGCTCCACGTCGACAAAGGTGTACAGAAGCTCCGCGCTGCCGCCGCGGATGCCCTGCGCGTTTGCCAGCACCGCCTGTGCCGACTGCGTGGGATAGAAGCGAAGGTCCTCAATGCAATCCTTATCGCGGCAGGACGAGAAGATCTTTTTCGTATGAATGCAGACCGCTTCACGGACGCCGTTCGCGTTGCTGATCGGTCCGGCAGTCACTCTTTCAGCCATGTTTGGATACCTCCTGATTTAAGTACTTTGAAAGAGAAGCCTTTCAATTCATGGTATGACGGGCGCGGCGGTTGGTGCGAAAATGAAGGCTGTACAAAGCCAAAAATTTGCGCTATACTAGCTAAAAAGGAGGTGCGTCATGGCGCAGGTCGGCTTTATCCGCAACAAGAACGAGATCAAGTATCTCATTTTATATATTGCCGAACGGCTCATCGCGCCGGTCCCGTTCGAGGTCATGCAGGAGCTGACGATGTGCGATCCCGCCATCGAGTTCTTCGACTTTTCCGAGTGCCTGAACTACCTCGTGCGCACCGAGCACCTGACCTGCTCCGGCGACGAGCTTTATGCGATCACGGAAAAGGGCCTGCAGAACGGCCGCGCCACCGCGGACGAGATCCCCTATTCCGTGCGCCTCAACGCCGACGGCCTTGTCGACGCGCAGAATCAGAAGATCAAGCGGGCGCGGCAGGTTCAGTCCAAGATCACGCCGCGCGGCAACGGTACGCAGGGCGTCGAGCTGCGGTTCAACGACGACTACGGTATCCCGCTGTGGCAAATGGAGCTCGCCGTGCCCGACGAGGCGCAGGCAAAGCTGCTCGTCAAGCGCTTTCAGAACGCGCCGGAACAGATGTACAACGATCTCATCAAGCTGCTGTTCTCCAAGCCGTAATACTACTATCGGATAAAAAGCTTACACTTTTTATCCGATAGATGCCGTCAGCGGCGGCATACAGTTGCCGACGCAAAAAAGAGGAAGGGGTTCCCCTTCCTCTTTTTGCTTATACTTTTGGCTGCCGCGCAAGCGGCGAGAAAATTCGGCGCTCCGTTGTCATACTATTCTGCAATGAAAATAAGATATTTTTATTGCAGCCGCTGTGCGTAGCACAGCGGCGCGTCTCATACGAAACGCAACGCGCCTTGTGTCGATGCGGTCATTTGACGACCACGTTTTCCTCGCCGAACTTCTCCCGCAGCTCGCGCACGAGAGAATCACGCAGATCGCAGGTCGTGCCGATGAGCTTGCCCGTGTCGGCAAGGCGTATTTTAACCGGATTACGCTTGCCCTCGAACATATAGATCACGCGGCGGAAATGCTCCATCTCCGGCGAATCCATCGACGGCAGGCGGAGATACA
>JAFTGG010000106.1 GCA_017458025.1 Oscillospiraceae bacterium
CCCACCGGCAAGATCGAGAAGCCAAAGCTGCGCGAGCAGTACTGCGGCGTGCGCATTGTCGAAGCGCAGAATCAGGGATAAGAAAAAAGAACGGCTCCGACGGAGCCGTTCTTTTCGTATGTCGTACCGCTTATACCAAGCTCATAAATACTAGTCTGCAATAAAATAAGATATTTTCATTGCAGCCGCTGTGCGACTCACATCGGCGCGTCTCATACGAAATGCAACGCGCCTTGCGGCATCTATCGAATAAAAAGAGTAAGCTTTTTTATTCGATAGCAGTATCACTTGCGCACGAGATACTTGCGCATATCGAGCGAGCAGGCCGCGAGAATGATCGCGCCCTTGATGATGTACTGCAGGTTCGGGTTGATGCCCAGCATGTTCAGCGCGACGAAGATGATGCGCAAAACGAACACGCCCAGCACGATGCCGCCGATGTTGCCGGTGCCGCCGACGAACGAAACGCCGCCGATAACGCACGCCGCGATGGCGTCGCACTCGTTGTTGAGACCCGTCGCCGCGGTGACGGAGCCGAGACGCGCCGCCTCGACGAAGCCGGCGAAGCCGTAGAGCGCGCCGGCCAACGTGTGGACCAGCATCGTCGTCACGAAGACGTTGACGCCGGAGACCTTCGCCGCTTCCATATTGGAGCCGACGGCAAACATATTCTTGCCGAAGCGGGTCTTGTTCCAGACGAACCACATCACGATCACCAGGAGGATCGCGAAGATGACGTACCACGGAATCGACACGTTCCACGCCTCAATGCGGAAGCACGGGCCGGAGACGGCGTCCTTGAACTCCTGCGCGACGTTGCTGATCGGGCCGCCGCCGTTGCCGTTGATCTGGAAGAACATCAGAATGATGCCGTAGGTGATCAACTGCGTCGCCAGCGTGACGATAAACGGGTGCAGGCTGAATTTCGCCACGAAGAAGCCGTTGACGAGGCCGATGACCGCGCCCGCCGCCATGACCATCAGCATCACGACGATGATCCAGCCGCCGGTCGTCGCGGGCAGGTGCTCGAAGATGAGCTTGCTCGCCGCGCGGTTCTGCAGAAACGCCGCCGACATGCCCGCCGCCAGGCCGAAAATGCGGCCCGCGGAAAGGTCGGTGCCCGTCAGCACGATACAGCCGCCGATACCGAGCGCCATCGGCAGCGACACCGCCGCCAGCGTGATGATGTTCACGATGGAGCTGGGACTCACGAAGTTCTTGTTGACGATGGCCGTAAAGATGATAAAGATGGCCATGAGAATATACAGCGCATTGTTCAGCAGACCGTCGGTCCAATAGCGGCGCCTGTCGATCGCGTCCAACGCCTGATATTCCTGCTGTTTTCTCTTAAAGTAACTTGTTTTTGCCATGATCCTCTTCCTCCTCACACATATTTTGCGGCCAGGGTCATGATCTCTTCCTGCGTGGTGTCCTTCGCGTCCACCTCGCCCGCCAGCCGGCCGCCCGACATGACGAGGATCCTGTCACAGATGCCCAGAAGCTCCGGCATCTCGGACGATACCACCAGCACGGTCTTCCCGCGGTTCGCGAGGTCGAGGATCAGCTGATAGATCTCGTACTTCGCGCCGACGTCGATGCCGCGCGTCGGCTCGTCAAGCAGCAGCACCTCCGGCTCGGTGAGCAGCCAGCGGCCGATGATGACCTTCTGCTGGTTTCCGCCGGAAAGGCTGCGGATCTTGGTCTCCTGCGAGGGCGTCTTGGTGTGCATCGCGTCGATGGACCACTGCGTGTCCTCGCGCATCGACTTCTCGCTCAAAAGGCCGAAGCGCAGGTGCTTCTTCATGCTGGAGATGATGGTGTTGTCACGGATATTCTCGATGGCGAAAATGCCCGTGGCGCGGCGCTCCTCCGTGAGCAGCGCAAAGCCGTTTCTGATGGACTCGCGCGGGTTGCGGTTGCGGCAGGGTTTGCCGTTCAGCTTGATCGTGCCGCTCTTGCGCGTCGCGTTGCCGAAGATGTTCTCCAGCGTCTCGGTGCGGCCGCTGCCGTCGAGGCCCGCGAGGCCGAGCACCTCGCCCTTGCGCGCCTTAAAGGAAACGTCCTTGAGCAGGCTGTACTGCGCGGTCAGGCCCTCGACCTCAAGCGACACGTCGCCGACCTTGTTGGTCTTGGGCGGGAATTGGTTCGTCAGCTCGCGGCCGACCATGTAGCGAATGATATCCGCCATCTCCAGCTCCGCCGCGGGCTTCGTGACCACATGCGTACCGTCGCGCATGATGGTGATGTAATCAGAGATGCGCTTGATCTCCGCCATCTTATGCGAGATGTAGATGATGCCCACGCCGCGGTCGCGCAGCATATTGATGATCTTGAACAGATGCTCGACCTCTTCCTCCGTGAGGGACGAGGTCGGCTCGTCAAAGACAATGACTTTCGAGTTATAGGAGACCGCCTTCGCGATCTCGACCATCTGGCGCTGGGAGACCGGCATCGTGCTCATAATGCGCTTGGGATCGACGTTGATGCCCAGCTCCTCAAACACCGCCGCGGTGTCCTTGTACATTTTGTTCTCGTCCACCATAACGCCCGCGATCATCGGGTAGCGGCCGAGCCAGATGTTGTCCATGACCGAACGCTTGAGCGCCTGGTTCAGCTCCTGATGCACCATCGCAACGCCGTTATCCAGCGCCTCGCGGCTGTTTTTGAAGTTGACCTCTTTGCCCTCAAGATAGATATGTCCGCTGTCCTTGCCGTAGATGCCGAACAGGCACTTCATCAGCGTGGACTTGCCGGCGCCGTTCTCGCCCATCAGGGCGTGGACCGTACCCGCCTCCACGGTCAGAGAGACGTGATCGAGCGCCTTGACGCCGGGAAAGGTCTTGGTGATGTCCGTCATTTGCAGGAGGACGTCCTGAGCCATATTGATTTCTCCCTCCCTACTCGTTTATATGCCTGATAACAGTACTTTGGGGGCAGCCGCCAAAAGGCGGCTGCCCCGTGTGGGTCACAAAGCGTTTGATTACGCGGTGAACGGCGCGTAAGCGACGAACACCTTGTTGTTGAAGCCGTCCGCCATAGTGTAGATATCCGCGGAAGCGACGACGGCGGCAGCCGCGTCGGCAACGGAGGAACCACCGGCGACCGCGGCCACGGCGGCGCTGATCGCGGCGGCCATGCCCTCGGCGTCCTGCTTGACCGTGCCGGTCATGGAGTCGGCGGCGATGGCGTCCTGCGCAGCCTGCGTGGCGTCGACGCCGAAGACGGGGATCTTCTTGCTGCTGCCGCCGTTGTTGTAGCCCGCGGCCTGCAGCGCGGCGATGGCGCCGAGCGCCATATCGTCGTTGTTCGCGATGACCAGCTCGATCATGTTGCCGTTGGCCTCGCTGTACTCGGCGAGGTTGGTGCTCATGAACTCGTTGCCGGCGGCGGAGGACCACGCGCCGTTCGGGTCGAGCTGATACTTGTCGCTGTTGCTGGCGTTGAAGTAGACAAGCTCCGGCTTGCCGGCGGCGGTCAGGACCGCGTTCGCGTCCTCAACACCGAACTGGGTACGATAGATCGCCTCGACGTTCGCGGCGTCGCCCATGAACATGGCATAGGAGATCTGGCCGTCGCCATTGAGGTCGGTGGCGTCATAGTTCGCAACCAAAAATTCACCGATCATCTTGCCCTGCATGTGGCCGGCCTCGGGAGCGTCCGTGCCGATGAAGGCGATGTTGCTGTTGCCGCCGAGAACGGTGCCCTCTTCGCCGTCGCCCTCAACCGCACGGTTAAAGAAGATCACGGGGACGTTGCCCGCGGCGGAGATGATCTGCTGCGCGGCGTCGGCGGAGCCGGAGGTGACCAGATTCACGACCAGAACGTTGAAGCCGTTGGTAACGGCGGTCTGGACCTGTTCGAGCTGGGTGCCCTGATTGTTGTTGCCGTCAAAGTCCTGATACTCGACGCCGGCGGCGTTGAGCTCAGCGTTGAGCGCGGCGCGGACAGTGGACAGATACGCGTCGCTGAACGCATACCAGAACACGCCGACCTTGGTGTCGCTGCCGGAAGCGGCGGGCGCGCTGCCCGTGCTCTCGGTCGCCGCCGGAGTGCTGCCGGTGCTGCTTCCGGCGCTGCTGCCGGAGCCGCTGCTGCCGCAGGCGACCAGTGCGAACACCATCGCAAGCGACAGAACAAGTGCAAGTACTTTCTTCATTCTTCATTTCCTCCAATAATAATTCTATTGGACACAATGTATCCAATCGCTCTCTCAGTTTAACAAAGAATCTTCAAAATGCAATAGGTTTGTACAAAAGTTCGTTGCCATTTTTTGTTTTTTGGTGCTTTTTAACCAAACGGAATCTTTGAAATTGTGCAATTTGCCTTTTCAGCGCGATCATCAATCCTCACTTGCGCAGTGTTTGACTGCATGTGCTATACTACAATAAAATGGACAGCGAAACAACGGAAAGGCGTGATGATATGTACGGGCTTCCCAGCGCGTGGGCCGCATACTATGAGGAAACGGAGCCGAAAAAGCGCCGGGCGCTTTTACAGGAGGCGCTCGCGGCGGAGGACGACGGCGCGAACACGCTGCGTCGAGAGCTGTTTGACGAGCGTTATGATTTCCGGCGCGAGCCGGAGCGGGACGAGTTTCTGCTCCAATATCTCTTTCTGCCCAACCGCTACTCGACGCGGAACGGGCTGTTCTCCGGCTTTGACAAGGACGTCGGGAAACTGCTCGCCGCCTTTCATCTGGACGGCGCGAATACGCTGGGCGAAGCGGAGCGCGGCGCTCTCTATTGGGAGTTCCGCAACACGGCGAAGCGCTACCTTGAGACCTGCCGCTCCGAGCGCTACGGCAAGAAGCTCATGGGTCTCGTCAGCCCGACGCCCGAGGAAAAGCTCGCCAAGACCGCCGAGGACATCTGGGCGATGTCGCGCGGCGTCGCGCGCGCCGCAGGCCGCGAGGCGGAGATGCAGCTATTCTGCGACGCGCTGTACGACGAGCTGCGGCTGTTCGACGAACGCTGCGCGGAGCTGTATCAAAATATGGACGCGTCGCGCGCACCCTGAGCGTGCCGCCGCGTAAAAAATCCCGACCGCAAGGAAATGCGGTCGGGATTTTTTCCTATCCGTTGAGGCCGAGCGCCGAAACGACCGTCTCGGGCGGCTTGTCAAGAGCCGCGTCGCGGTCAAAGGTCAGCCGTGCGCTCACCGCGGCGGGGACGTCCGTGCGCACGACGCGCATCGCGCCCTTGCACTGTACGACGAGCGACGAGATCGCATCGTCGCGCAGCTCCAGACGCACCGTGCCGTCCGTCGGCGTCACGCCCAGCGAACGCGTCTCCGGCGCGATCGCCGCGGCAAAGTCCGCCATCTCGTCCGCGTTCAGCGTAACGCTGTAGCGCCAGCCGCCCGTAAATTCGGTGCAATCCGCTTCGCCGAGCAGAAACGCCTGATAGGCAAGCCGCACCAGCTCCGCCGCGACGGAGTAGGTCGCGTCCACCGCGCCGACCTTGAGTCCGCCGCCGGTGCACGCGGCGTCGTCGGTGAACCACAGCGACATGCCTCGCCGCGAAACATGGGAAAGCTCCTGCTCATACGCTCTGGTACGCTGCCATGTCAGCGTCTCGTCCAGGAGCAGCGGGCCGCAGTTCGCCGCGAGCGTGACGTCCGCCGTCAGCGGATCGCGCGAGGCAAGCTCCGTCCACGCGAGGACAAGGCGCTTGAGCGCCGGACCGATCTCCTCCGCGTCCGCGTATTCGCCGGAGGCGACCGCGCCGCGCACCGCCGCGGGCAGAACGTGCTCCGCGCTCTCAAGCGTCGACAGCTCCGCGGTCATCGACGACGCATCGCCCGCCCATTCGACCCGCAGGCTCGTCAGTTCCCCGTCTGTCACGATCAGGTCGAGGTCGACCGCCTGCGTGTCCGTGAGCCGCTCCGCGGCGTCGGGCAGCAGCGTCGCGAGCAGGCGCTCCGCCTCCTCGCCCTCGACAGACGCGTGATAGGTCTTGACGGCGTTCTCTTCTGTCACCGTGACCTCCAACGCGCGATACAGGCCCGCCGCGTGCGTCAGCATCTGCGAATAGTCCGCCAGCACGCCGTCCGCGCGATACGCCTTGCCGTTTTCGAGCAGCATCACGCCGTCGCAGAAGTAGATCGGGATATCCTGCCACATCACGCAGGACACGCGCTTGCCCCCGCAGTCGGCCGTGTAGAGCCGCACGTCCGTATCCAGCGCCTCGCCGTCCAACTGCGCGCGCAGCGACAGCGCCATGTCGAGGTCGCTGCGTTCGGAATAGTTGCGCAGCAGCATATAGAGGCCCATGCTGTCCGTGATGCGCGGCGCAAACCGGATCGCCGCGCCCACTGCCGTGCCGAGCACAAGCGCCGCCGCGAGCAGGATCACGCGCAGACGGACGCGTTTCTTTTTCCGCAGCGCCAGAGCCGCCTTGTCCTCCCCGGCAGCCGCCGGCTTGCGGCGCTTGCGGATCAGCAGCACCGCCAGCAGCGCCGCCGCGGCAATCAGGAAGCCGATGACGAGCGCGTTGACCCACCACGGCGTTGCCGTCGAAACGACGGTCAGCGCAAGCGAACGCTCGTTGGTGTCAAACGTGAGATAGCTGCCCATCTTCCCTGTTTCCAGACGCGTCCAGCCGTCGCCGCCGCTCGCATAGATCTCCAGCCGGTCGGAAACGCCCTCCGGCGGCAAATAGCGCACGACGTGCGTCAGCGCGCCGTCGTCCGGCAGCGTCAGCTCCCACTGCTCCTCGATCGCGCGGCGGTAGGCGCGCAGAACGCGCCACGGCGCCTCCTGTTCCCCGTTAAAGTCCAGAATCGCGGGCGACGCGTCGAACGACGCCGCATCGTCGAACGTGCCTTCAACAAAGAACGCCGGACGCGCGGCGCTCCGCGTGATGCCGCTCGCAAGCGCGGTCAGGCACGGCGTATAGATCGCCGTGACCGTCGTATCAAAACGCAGGTCGCGCAGATCGCCGCGGTCCCATCGGGCAAACTGCCCCTCGCGCTCCGGTATCTCGGGGAACGCATCGTCTCCGAGGCTGTCGCCGTAAGCGAAGCGCACCGTGCGGATCGTGCTTCCGTCCGCGACAAAAGCGAGCGTAAAGCGGCGGAACTCCTGCGGCACGCCGCCCTCCTCAAGCAGCTCTTCATAGGAGACCGGCTCCGC
The DNA here is from genome assembly GCA_017458025.1 of Oscillospiraceae bacterium. Lineage (GTDB taxonomy): Bacteria > Bacillota > Clostridia > Oscillospirales > Oscillospiraceae > Hominicoprocola. Next base: position 7,133 of record JAFTGG010000106.1, read on the forward strand.
CTTCTCCCGATAGCTCACGCGGTCGATGCCCGCGAGCGCGCCGCTCACGAAGCGGTTGTTTGAATAAGCGCCCGTTTCAAAGCCCGCGACGGCGCCGGCGTACTGTTCGCTTCGCGTAACTTCCACAAGCGAACGGCAGCCCTCCACGCGGAGGCTGGACGACTCCCTGTCGCCGCAGCCGACGATTCCGCCGACGTACTTTGCGCCGGCGAGCGCGCACTTCGCCCAGCACTTGCGCACGATATTGTCCGCATAGCCCGCGATACCGCCGACATAGTCGCCGCTTTCGCTCTCCGCAGAGCCATAGCCCTCGCAGCCGCTTATAACGCCGAGCGTCGCGCTGCCGCAGACCGCGCCGACGTTGTCGCGCTTGCCGGTGACGGCGCCGCTGTTGACGCACTCCTGCAAGATGCACTTGAGCTCATAGCGCTTGTGGAACGTGGAGGAAATATCCTCGTTGTCATTCTCGGGATCGAGCTCGTTGTAGATCATCATCGAGCCCGCGACGCCGCCGACGTCAATATCGCCGCTGACCTCGCCGCTGTTGCTGCTCAGCAGCACCTTCCCGTTCAGCACGCCGTCGATATCCTCGTCGGAGGTGTCCTCGACCACGGCGGTCGGAGACATGCCCTCCACGTCCTCGACCACGTCGAGCAGCGTGTTCATCAGCGCGGTGAACTGCCGGTTGATCTGGCGCACGTCCTCCAGCACCACGTCGGCGGCGGACTTCGTCTCCTGATTGAGCAGTTCGAGATTGTTGGAAATACCGCGCAGAGAGTCGTACAGCGCGTCCGCCTCCGCGTCGGCCTCGGGGCCGAGCTGGTCGAAGTGCAGGTTCTCCTGCGCGTCGAGGTAGCGCAGCAGGCTCTCCGTATCGCGCAGCGCGGTGGTCATCTCGCCGGAGGCGGTGTAGAGATAGTCCATCGCGGTCTTGAGCGTCGGCATCGTACCGCCGATGACCACCATAGCCGCGTTGAACTCGGTCAGCGCCTGATCCATGTAGTACGGAGCGCCGGCATAGTCCACGCCCTCGACCTCATCGCCGTCCGGCTTCGTTTCCCTGCCGTACATGATGAAGTTGAATCCCCTGTGAACCATTCCGTAGGCCGTCCTCAGTTCACTTGTGGGCGCGTCGCCGCTCTGGATTTCCTCCAGCAGCTCGACGCCGCTATTGATCTGCGGGAGGCCCCGGTCGTCCCTGATGAGATTGTTCGCCTTACCCATATTGCCGGCGGCAAGGGAGAGGTTCTCAAACGCCTTGCCCGCGATCATCGTATTCAGCGCGTCTCTCACATAACCGGCCGAGGCCGTAAGATCTTCCGATACCGCGACCATGTCCCGCGTCACAGTGTCGAGCCGGTCGATGGCGTTGCCGAGGATCGCGCTCCCGCGGTCGATTTCCGTCACCGTGCCGTCGTAGTAGTCCGCGAGATGGTCGGTCAGCGTCTGAGCGCGCGTGTTCGCCTCGTCGACGCTGCCGTTGATCGCCGTCAGGCGCGCGGAGATCGTCGCGGAACCTCCCTCGGCGTCGTCCACGGTCTTGCTGACCGTCGCGCTCAGCGCGTTTAGCTGGCGGCGCACCTCCTCGACAGAGCTCTCGCGCAGATCGAGCTTCACATACGGCTCCGCCATGCCGACCACGCCGCCGACCTCGCGGCGTCCGTAGACGCGGCCGTCGTTCGCGCACGCCGAAACATACCCGCTGCTGCGTCCCGCGACGCCGCCGACGTTGTAGCCAACGTGCTGATACCCGACGCTGCCGTAGTTGCGGCAGCCCATCAGAGTGCCGTCGGAGAAGCCCGCGACGCCGCCGCTGTCGACGGTGACGTTGAACGTATCCGGACTCATCAGGCTGCTCAGCCCCGCCAGGCTGAAATCCATCTGATCGAACGAAATCGACGGGTCAAGCGTGTTCGTATTGACGTAGGCGCGATTCGTGCACGAGAACACCGCGCCGTGGTTCGCGCCGACGACGCCGCCGGTCATGTTCTTGCCGAACACGCCGCCGGTCACTGTGCAGCGGTTGACCGCGCCGTTCGCCATATTCTCGCCGACGACGCCGCCGACGCGTTTTTCGCCCTCCACCGTGCCCGCGAACGAGCAGCCGCTGATCGTGCCGCGGTTGACGCCCGCGACGCCGCCGGCAATGTCGCCGCTCCCGCCGGGGGCGACGCTGCCTTCGACGTTCAGATCCCGCACAACGCCGGTATCGGCGACCGTGCCGAACAAGCCCGCGGGCGAAACGCTCCCGCTGACGTTCAGGCCGGAAACGGTGTGCCCGCCGCCCTCGAACGTCCCGCCGAAATTCGCCGCGGGCCGAAATTCCACGCCGCCGAGCGAGATATCGCGCTGCAGGATCACCGTCTTGCCGCGCGACCATGCGTCATAGGCACAGTTTCCGGCGAAGGCAACGAGATCGTCCGCGTCGTTTAAATAAATCGTATCGCCGTCGTCCGCAAACGCGGGGCAGCAGAGCTGCGCGGCGAGCGCGCACAAAAGCACGGCGCTCCCGACGCGCTTCCACAGCTTAGGTTGCATCGTTGCCGCCCCCTTCCACGCTGCCGGACAGCAGTTCCAGATCCGCCTCGCCCTCGACGGTGGCGTGCATGATGCCGGTCACGGTGCCGTTGATCGTGCCGCGCACCACGCCGTCGACGACCATGTGCCCGCGCGCCTCGCGATGCTTGAGCGCGTTCGGCACGGAAAACGAGGTCTTTTCGATCACGCGCCCGCCGATGAGCAATATCTGAGGCAGGGCGAACATGACGAGAATGATGGAAATGATCGTGCCGCGCCCAAGGCTCTGCCCGATGCCGACGATCGTTCCCTCGGAGCTGATCTGCCCGAGAATAAAGCCCGCCGACGCGAGGATCGAGCCGGAGGTCAGGATCGTCGGGAACGCGAAGTTCATCGTCTCGATGACCGCCTCCTTCGGCTCCATCGTGTGCTGGAGCTCGGTATAGCGGCTGGCGATGACAATGGCGTAGTCGATGTTCGCGCCCATCTGAATGGACGACACGATCAGGTACGCTATGAAGAATAGGTCGACATGCGTAAAGACCGGTATCGAGAAGTTGATCCAGATACTGCCCTGAATGACCAAAATGAGCAGCACCGGCATGCCCGCCGACTTGAACGTAAACAGCAGCACCACCAGAACGATGAGAATCGACATGACGCTGACGACCACGTTGTCGCGCGCAAAGGATTTCTTGAACTCATACGCGTTGGTCGAGTTGCCGACGACGTAGATGCGCCCGTCGGGATACTGCTCCTGCGCGATTTCCGCGATCGTGTCGGTAAACGCGTAAGTCTCGTCGCCGCTCTCGGGCAGATTGAGATAGAGCAGCATGCGGCTGAAGTCCTCGCCCTGCAATTGCAGCTTGCCGTTGCGCATCTGCTCCGCCGCGCCGTTGAGCGTCTCGGTCTGCTCGTCGCTGAGCGTCACATAGCCCTGGTCGATATAGTCGCAGACGTAAAGGAACATATCTATCAGCGGCACGCCGTAATTCGCCACGCCGCTCACCAGCTTGCCGTAGTTGCCGTTCTCCGTGGCGTAGGCGGTGTAGACGAGCTGCGCCACTTCATAGTCGACGTCCGCCAGCTCCGCGAACTGCCGCGGCGTCAGCCTGTCGGTCAGCGTGTAGCCGTCCATCGCCTCGATGTTGGAAAGCCCCATCGTGCGGTCGACTTCCGGCATCGCGTCAAGCGTGTCGAGGATCGCGCGCTCTTTCTCATAGTCCCCCGAGGGCACGACGAGCGCAACCAGATTCGACGAGGTGAAGTTCTCCTTAATCATATTCCCCGCGATCTGCTGCTCATTGAGCTTCGGCGTCACGATGGTGTCGTAGCCGTAAACGTAGGGGCAGTTGCCCGAAACAAAATACGCGCCGATGACGAGGCCGACAAAGACAAACGGCACGACAAAGCGCGTCGCGTAGTCGAATTTGCCGACGAACGGGATCTTCGGGATAAAGCTCTTATGACGCGTCTTGTCCATCAGCGGCCCGAACAGCACGAGCAGGCCCGGCATGAACACAAACACCGAGAACAACGCGTAGAAGATCGCTTTGATGAGGCAGATGCCCATATCGGGGCCGAGACGGAACTGCATGAACAGCATCGCGACCAGGCCGCCGATGGTCGTAAGGCTGCTCGCGCCGATCTCGGGGATGCCCTTGCTCAGCGCGGCGATCGCGGCCTCGCGCACGGGCAGCGTCTGATGTTCTTCCTTAAAGCGGTTGCAGAGAATCACCGCGTAGTCCAGCGACAGCGCCAGCTGTAGGATACTCGTGACCGAGTTGGAGACGAACGAGATCTTGCCCAGCAGGAAGTTGGTGCCCATGTTGAGCACCATAGCGCTGATAAACGTCAGCCCCAGCACGGGGATCTCCGCGTAAGTCTGCGAGGTCAATACCAGCACCGATACGACAATGATGGCGACGATGACCATGATGACGCTCACTTCGGAGGCGATGATCTCCGCCAGCTGGTTGCCGAGCGAGGTGCTCAGGTATGTATCGTACGCCGCGTACCGGTCGAGGACGGCGTTCAGCGCGTCAAGGCAGCGCTCGTCCTCCTCGGGGTAATTGAACGTGATGTCGTACAGCGCCGAGACATTGTTGTAATGATCGGTGGAGTCGTCGAAGGTCACGCCCTGCACGCCGTCCGTCGCCGCAATCTCGTCCGCGATCTCCCGCGCGCGCTCATAGGTGACGTTCGCCACCATCAGCTGCGCCGAGCCGAAGGTCGTGAACTGCTCCGCCATCACGTCGAGGCCCTTGCGTGTTTCCGACGTCTCCGGCAAATACGCGGTCAGGTCGTTCTCCACCTGCACCCAATTGCGGGAGATGACAGAGAACGCCAGCATAATGCCCATAAGCAAAAACACGAGATTCCGCTTATCGACAATAAAGGCAGCGAGCTTCGTCATAAAGCTCGCCTGCGTTTTTTCCGTTTGTGCGCTCACTATGTCAGTCCTTTACCGTATCATGGTATTCTGTTAGTATATCACAACGCCGCGAAAAAACAACTGTCATTCTTCTTGATTTATACTTCTTTATTTTGCAGCGGCAATCATAAATCCACTATTTTTTTACACAGGGCTTGAAAACCTACCAAGTCGGTAGTATAATGCGGGCATACTAGGCCTAGTCTGAAAAATGGGCAACGCGACCGGCGGCGAGGGATTCTTTCGTCAGGCAAGGCCGATTTGACGCGGCAATACTCTGTGTATTGCAAGGAAAATTGTCGCAGCATGGCGGAAAAAGGCCCGCCGTTTGGGTATGTCGGCATTTTTCAAACAAGGCCTGGCTTATCAGGCGTTATTTTGGAGGAAGCAACATGGCAAAAGAACTATTGCAGGCCAGCAATCTTCGCGTGACGGTGGAGGACAAAGAGATTCTGCACGGCGTGGACCTGACGATCGGCGCGGGCGAGACGCATGTGCTCATGGGCCCGAACGGCGCGGGCAAATCGACGTTCGGCAACGCGCTGATGGGCAACCCGCACTACGCCGTCACCGGCGGCAGCGTCAGCTTCAACGGCGAGGACCTGCTCGCGCAGAGCGTCAGCGAGCGCGCGAAAAGCGGCCTTTTTATGTCGTTCCAGAACCCCATCGAGGTTCCGGGCATCTCGCTCGAAAACTTTATTCGCACAGCCATCGAGCAGCGTACGGGAGACAAGCTCCGCCTGTGGAACTTCCGCAAGGAGGTCAAAAAGACGCTCGAAACGCTGCAAATGGACGAAAGCTACGCCGAGCGCGACCTGAACGTCGGCTTTTCCGGCGGCGAGAAGAAAAAGGCGGAGATCTTGCAGCTCCTGCTCTTGAAGCCCACGCTCGCCATTCTCGACGAGACCGACTCCGGCCTCGACGTGGACGCGGTGCGCACCGTGTCCCGCGGCGTGGAGGAGTTCCAGAAGGACAAGGACGCGGGGCTGCTCATCATCACGCACAACGCCGCTATTTTGTCGGCGCTGCACGTCGACGCGGTGCACGTGCTGGTGAGCGGCAGGATCGTCGCGAACGGCGGCGCGGAGCTGATCGG
>JAFTGG010000107.1 GCA_017458025.1 Oscillospiraceae bacterium
GTGTCGCGCAAATCGTTAAGATAAGATTCTCGCGACACGATTTTTTTGATTATTGTCATGAAAATATTATAGCGTATCACCGTAATGAGGTTACGTTTTTACGGAATTTCCAATCGCGTCGCCTCAGCCGGCCTCTCTATTGCGGGAGGAAATCCTCGCGCATGGGGTTGAAGATATCGAGCAGCGCGCCCGCTTCGAGACAGGTACAGCCGTGGACGACGCCGTCCTCCTTGAGCAGCGTATCGCCTGAGCGCACAACGCGCGTCTCGCCGCCGATGGTGAACTCGAACGCGCCGGAGAGGACGTAGGTGATCTGCGTGTGCGGATGAGAGTGCATTGCTCCGACAGCTCCGGCCTCGAAGGTATTCTCGACGCACATGAGACCATCGGTGTAGGCGAGGATACGGCGCGTCACGCCTGCGCCGCCGCTCTGTGGCAGCGTATCGGCGTAGGGTACCCAGCGCTGGTGTTTTTCGGGAATCCTCATGGTATGGTTCCTCTTTTCAACGAATATGCAGAGGCGCGGGCGGTTCGCCCGCGCCTCTATGATTTGGATTCAGTCGTTCAGATACTTCCTGAGCGTCGCGCGCACAGCGCCGGAACCGGCAACCAGCTCGCGGAGCATACCGGTGATCTTTTCCGCGAGGCCGACCTCGACGAGGTTAGACGCAAAAATCACTTCATTAGAGAGGATCGGCTTCAGCACCTCGTCCGTCACCGTTTCCGGCTTGCCAAGCTCCACGCCCGCGAGCTGCGTTTGCAGCGTTTCGAGCATCGGGTCGCTGCTGCACTCGAAGGGCTTGCCCTCATCGTCCAGCGCCAGCAGGTAGCGCAGCCAGAGCGCGATGGCCAGCGGAATATAAGTGAGGCTCTTCGGGTCGAGATCGTCGCGGGCGACGTAGCTCTTGATCGTCTCACCAAAGCGGATGGCGACCTTCTGGCTTGTATCCATCGCGATGCGCTGCGGCGTATCCGGCATGAACGGATTTGGCAAGCGCCGGTCAATGACCTCGTGGATAAAGTCCATCGGCTTGATGATGCCGGGGTCGGTCACGACAGGCATGCCCTCGACGTAGCCGATCTTCTCCACAAGCTTCCTGAGCTCCGGGTCGCGCATCTCCTGTGCGATGGTCTCGTAGCCGAGGATGCAGCCGGAGACCGCGAGCGCCGTGTGCAGCGGGTTGAGGCAGGTCGTGACCTTCATCTTCTCGACGTTGTTCACCGTGTCGCGGTCGGTGAAGTAGACGCCCGCCTTCTCCAGCGGCGGGCGGCCGTTGGGGAAGCGGTCCTCGATGACGAGGTACTGCGGCTTCTCGGCGTTGACGAACGCGGCGGTGTAGCCGCCCTTGCTCGTCACGGTGACGTTCACGTTCTCGATACCGAGCTTTTGAAGCTCGTCCGCGACGTTCTGCGCCGGACGCGGCGTGATCTTGTCGATCATCGTCCACGGGAACGAGACCTTCTCCTCGTCCTCGACCCAATCGACGAACGCCTGTGAAACGAAGCCGTTTTCCAGCCACTTCTCCGCCATCGTCGTGACGCCCGCGCGAACCTTCGCGCCGTTGTGGGAGCAGTTGTCCGTGCTGACGACCGCCATCGGTGTGCCGCCCGCGTGGAAGCGTTCGAGCAGCAGCGACGCGACCTTGCTCATGGCGAGCTTGCCCTTATGCGGCCCCGCCGCAAAGTCCGCCTCCGCCAGCGCCGTGAACTTGCCGTCGATGCCGGTGAGGGCGTAGCCCTTCTCCGTAATGGTAAACGTGATGAGCTGGAGCGAAGGGTTGCGGAAAATTTCTTTTAAGCGCTCATAGTCCTCGGGGTACGCGGGATCGGCGCGCAGGCCGCCCGCCACGGTGCCGACGACAGTCTTCTCTAAATTGCCGTCCGGCATCAGCGTCACGAGGATGCTGAGGTTGTCATAGGGGGCATAGCTCGCCTCGACCATCTCGTAGTCGAAGGTCTCGGCGGTGTAGAGCCCGCCCTTGACCAGCCCCTGCTCGACGAGCGATTGCTGGAGCATGGCGTGGAACGCGCGGAACAGGCTGCCGGAGCCAAAGTGCACCCACGTCGGGTGCGCCGCGGTCTCGGCGTACATATCCTTCCAATCGAAGGAGGGCAGCTTGACGCAGATCTTCTCCCACGCCTCGCAGTTCTGGATGCTCTCGTAACTCAGCTTCATTTCTTCTGACCCTCCATCTTGCAGATCGCTTCCCACAGGCCGTTGATGTAGGTCGCGCCGAGCGCGCGGTCATAAAGGCCGTAGCCGGGGCGTCCGACCTCGCCCCAGATCATGCGGCCGTGGTCGGGGCGAATATAGGTATCGGGGCAGGTGTCGTAGACCGCCTTCATGATCTCGAACAGGTCGAGGTCGCCGGTCTCTGAAAGGTGCGCCGCCTCGCGGAACTTGTGATAGCCGAGGTACTTGACGTTGCGGACGTGCAGGCAGCCGATGCGATTCATCTCGCCGAAGTGGCGGATGATGGCGGGGATGTCGTTGTCGGGATTCGAGCCGAGGGAGCCGGTGCACAGGCAGACGGTATTGCTCGGGGAATCGTGCAGCTTTACGATCTTATCGAAATCGTCCTGCGAATGCGCGATGCGCGGCAGGCCGAAGATCGGCCACGCGGGATCGTCGGGATGGCAGGCCATCACGACGCCGCACTCCTCGCAGGTCGGGATGATGCCGTCGAGGAAGTATTTGTAGTTCGCGCGCAGGTCGTCCGGCGTGATGGACTTGTAGCGTTCCAGCGTCGTCTCCAGCTCGGCGAGGCGCTCCGGCTCCCAGCCGGGCAGCGTGAAGCCGTTGGTGTTTTCCAGCGTGCTTCTGACCAGCTCCACCGGCCCCATGTCGCCCAGCTCCGCCTCGTCGTAGTACAGGCTGTTGGAGCCGTCCTCCGGGATGACGCGGGCAAGGTCGGTGCGCAGCCAGTCGAACACCGGCATGAAGTTGTAGACGATGACCTTGACGCCGTACTTTGCGAGGTTGCGGATGGTAACGCGATAGTTCTCGATATACTCATCGCGGGTCGGGAGCCCCATCTTGATGTCCTCGTGGACGTTGACGGACTCGATGACCTCGCACTCCAGCCCCGCGGCGTGGACCTCGTCGATGTATGCCTTGATCTCGTCCTCGGTCCAGACGTCGCCCGCGGGCTTATAGTCGAGAAAACCCATCAGGCCGCTCATGCCGGGGATCTGCTTGATCTGCTGCAAAGTGACGCTGTCGCTTTTGGAGCCGTACCAGCGGAATGTCATTTTCATAGCGAAATACTCCTTTTCAAAGTCAGCCGCCGAGCACGGGGACGTAGCCGCCCCAGACCTTCGGCAGCAGCAGGCTGATGTCGGGGATGAACGAAATCAGCAGCAGCGTCGCGATCATGCAGAGGTAGAACGGCAGCGTCGCCTTGACGACCTTCTCCATCGGGAGCTTGGCGACGGCGGAGCCGATGAACAGCACCGCGCCGACCGGCGGGGTCAGCAGGCCGATACCGCAGTTGAGCACGACCATGATGCCGAACTGCACGGGGTCGAGCCCGCAGTACTGCGTCGCGATCGGGAGCAGGATGGGCGTCGCGATCAGGATGATCGGCGCCATATCCATGATGCAGCCGAGGATAAGCAGGATGAGGTTGATGAGCAGGATCAGCACGACGCGGTTGTCCGTGACGCTGATGATCGCCTTGGCGGCGAGGTCGGGGACGTGCAGCATCGTGAGGCAGTTGCCGAACACGGCGGAGGTCGCGATCAGGATGAGCACGATGGCGAGGGTGTTGACGCACTCGTCCAGCGCCTTCCAAACGCCCTTCCAATCAAGGCCCTTGTAGATGAACACGGACACGAGCAGCGAATAGATGACCGCGATGGCGGCGGACTCGGTCGCCGTGAACGCGCCGCCGACGACGCCGACGACCACGATGATGATTGCGGCGAGCGCCCAGAACGAGGTGCCGAGCTGCTTGAAGAAGTTGATGATGTTGAATTTCTCACCCTTCGGATAATTGCGTTTAACGGAGATGATGTACGAGCCGACCATCAGCGTGACGGCGAGCAGCGCGCCGGGCAGATAGCCCGCGAGGAACAGGCTGCCGACGGAGATGCCGCCCGCGGTCATGGCGTAGATGACCATGTTGTGGCTCGGCGGGACGAGCAGGCCCTCGCAGGACGACGTGATCGTGACGGCGGTGGAGAAGTCGCGGTCATAACCCTGATCCTCCATCATCGGGATGAGGATGGAACCGAGGGACGCGGTGTCCGCCGACGCGGAGCCGGAAATGCCGCCGAAGAAGTAGGACGCGACGAAGTTGACCATCGCGAGGCCGCCGCGCATCCAGCCGACCAGCGCGTTTGCCAGCGCGATCAGCTTGTCGGAGAAGCCGCCGCTGCCCATCAGCACGCCCATCGTGATGAAGAACGGCACCGCCATCAGCGAGAACGAGCTGATGCCCTTGACCATAAGCCGGCAGACGTCGGAGAGGCTGCTGCCCTGCACGAGCAGGCAGAATACGGAGGAGAGGCCCACCGCGTAGGCGATGGGAAAGCGCAGAAAGATCATCAGGGCAAAGGAACCCAGAAGCACCAAAATGGCCAAAGACTGAACAGACATTACGCTTCCTCCTCCTTCACAAAGAACTTTTTGACGTTGTTGAACAGGGATTCGAGCTCAAACACGATCATGGCGACGCCCGCCAGAGGCACGGGGAAGTACATCCAGAAGCGGCTGAGCGTCGGCAGCGACACATAGGTGCCGCGCGAACCGATGGTCGTGGCGTACTGCCAGCCGACCACCAGCATGATGACGCCGAGGGCGAGCACCGCAACGTCCGCGAGGACGTCGAGGATCATGATGCACTTTTTCGGCAGATAGCGGTCGAACGCGGTCATGCGGATGTGCGCGCCGCGGCGGATCGCCAGCGCCGCGGAGAGCACCGCCATATAGCTCATGGCGGTCAAAACCATTTCCTCCGTCCACGACGGATCGGTGATGACGGACAGGAACGAGAGCGCGGGAACGTTTCGCGAAAGCTGCTGGCAGTAGCGGCCGAGCACGGCGTAGGAGGTGATCAGGATATCCGCGACGAGCAGGATCTTGCAGATAAAGAGAAACACCTTATAAACCACATCGTATGCCGGCTTGATCTTATCCAGCGCGGTAAAGAATTTCGGCATGATTTTCTCCTTAACACGATTTTTATTGAGATAGGTTGGGAGGGCGCGGGCTTACCCGCGCCCTCCCGGTGCCGGAGCAAAAATATAGGAAATGTAGGAAAGCTTACTTGAGCGCCTGAATCTGGTCGTACAGACCGCCCAGATCGCCGGTGGTATACTGGGAGACGACGTCTTGAACCGCCGCGACCCAAGGAGCCTTGTCGGGCACGTCGATGACGTTGACGCCGCTGGCCTTCAGACCGTCGAGAACCTCCTGCTCGGCGCCTTCGACATACTGCTGGTTGAACTGCTGCGCATAGGCGGCGGCCTCCATGATGACGGCCTGCTGGGCTTCGGTCAGCTTGTTCCAGCCGTTGTCGGTGATGATGACCTGGATCGCGCCGAGGGTGTGGCCGTCGAGGATCAGGTTCGGGGCGACCTCGTCGAACGCGTTGGACTTATAGTTGCCGATGGGCTGCTCCGCGCCGTCGCAGACGCCGGAGTTCAGGGCGCTGTAAAGCTCGCCGAAGGAGACGACCGTCGGGGACGCGCCGAGGCCATTGACCAGGCCGTTCATGATCGGGTCGTTGGACACGCGCAGCTTGAGGCCCTTGAGGTCGTCGATGCCGGAGATCGTGTCACGGGTGAAGAAGTGGCGGAAGCCCTCCTCGCCGAAGAAGATGCCGCGGACGGGGAGACCCAGCTCCTGCGGCTCGTTCAGGAACTCCTGCGCGAGAGCGCCGCTGTTGGCGAAGTTCCAGAAATGCTCGCGGCTCTCAAACACGAACGGGAGCGTGCAGAGCACGGTCTTCTGGACGCCGTAGGAGTTCAGCGCGAACACGGAAATACGCGCGATGTCGATCTGGTTGGAGCCGGACATGACGGAGTCGAGCACGTCGTTCTCGGCGCCGAGGACGCCGCCGGCCTGAATGTCGATGGTGACGCTGCCGCCGGAGAGCTCCTCGACCTTCTCCTTAAACGCGGTGCCGACCTGGCCGATGATGGAGTCGATGGGGTTGACCTCAGCGTAAACGAGCGTGACCTTGGGGTCGTTCGCGACGTTGCTGGTGTCGGTGTTCTCCGCGCTGGGAGTGGGCGCGGGCGCGGCGGTCGTGGTGCTGTTGCTGCCGGAGCCGCTGCCGCTCGAGCTGCCGCCGCCGCAGGCCGCGAGGGCAAATACCATAGCCAGAGCGAGCACAAGGGAAAGCGCTTTCTTCATGTTCAAATCCTCCTATTTTTCTGTTTCGGCCTCTGTCAGAGACCCGGCGCGCCGTGCGGCATGCCTTTGTTGCATTCGACTATAGCAAGGGAAGCCGCGAGATACAAGAGGTTTCAAAATTTGTACTATCAATCCAAAAAAATTGAAAAACAAAGCCGCATCCCGCCGATACGCGGCAAATGCGGCTTTGAAAATGCAAAAAATGTTTTGTCCGACTTGCACAAAATAATGGAGCGGGATTTGTTCCAAAATGACAAAGAAATGTCAGCTTTCCCGGATGCGTTCAATCAACGCGCGGGTCTCCTCCGAATAGCTGTCATACATCGGCTGGATGGCCTGTCGAAATTTCTCGCGTTCGGCGGCGCTGAGCCGGGTGACGACGCAGCCGTAGCCGCGTACCAGCTCCTCGGATTCAGTCTCCCGCGCCTGCCAGAGCTCACGCTCGTAGACGGCACATTCCTGCGCGCATTGGCGCAGGATATCGACGTAGCCCTCATCCAGCGCGGCGAGCTTGTCCAGCGCGATGCTGCTGATGACCTGCACCTCCGGCAGGCGGGAGTGTCCGTCGAGCAGGTAGTACGGCGCGGCCTCAAAGTGGCCGGAGGACTCGTAGCTCGGCCAATTGTTCTCCGCGCCGTCGATCTGGTCGGTCTGCAGCGCCGAATAGACTCCGCCGTAGGGGATCTGCATCGGCGTCGCGCCCCAGAGGCGGATCATGCGGCTCATAAAGGTCGACTCCTGCACGCGGATGCGCATGCCGGACAAATCCTCCAATGTGTGAACGGGGCTGGTGGTGTAGAAATTCCTCGCGCCCGCGTCGAACCAGCTCAGGCCCACCGCGCCCGCGGATTGGATATCACCGAGCAGCTCGTCGCCAATCTCGCCGTCCAGCACGCGCCACATATGAGCCGAGTCCTGAAACAGATACGGCAGTTGGAGGATCTCCGCCTCCGGAACAAACTGCGCCAGCGTGCCGGTGGAAATACGGCCCATGTCGACGCCGCCGAACTGCATCTGTTCAAAGACGCTGACCTCGTCGCCGAGGACACCGTCGGAAAACACGCGGATGCAGACCTTGCCGTCCGTCCGCTCCTCGACGAGCTGCGCGAAATACTCCGCCGCCACCGTGGTCGGATAGCCCTCCGGCTGGTTGTCCGCATAGCGGAAGATCACGTCGGGGACGGCCTCCTCGTCCTTCGCGCCGCAGCCGGCGAGCAGCAAAACGCACAGCGCCGCGAGCAAAACCACATGCAGGCGCTTCATGTGGCGTCCCTCTTGGCCGTCCCGCCGCGGCGGAACTCCGTGGGCGTCATGCCCGTGTTCTTTTTGAAAGCGCGCGTGAAGTAGTTCGGGCTCTCGTAGCCCACCATGCGCGCCACCTCGGACGCCGCGAGGAACGGGTCGGTCAGCAGCTCCTTGGCGGCGTTGATGCGCAGCTCCGTCAGGTAGTCCGAGAAATTCACGCCGAAGTGCTTCTTGAACAGCACGGAGAAGTAGGAGGAATTGATTTTCAATATGTCGCTGATGGAATCGAGGCTCACGCCGTAGAGCATGTAGTTCTGCTGCAAATACTTCCTGACGTTGCCCATCAGCTGCGACGCCTTGTCGTAGGGCGCGCTCTCGGTCAGCGTCTCCGCCACGGGCGCCATCGCCTCCAGCTCGCGCTGCGTCTCCGCCTGCTCCATCGAGTGCCGGACGGAGCGCTCCAGATCGTCGGGGTCGACCGGCTTGAGGATGTAGTCGCACGCGCCCATCTTCACCGCCTCATAGGCGTAGGAGAAGATGCTGTAGGCGGTGATGAAGATCACCTTGCAGTCCGGCGATTGGGCGAGGATTCGCTTCGCCGCCTCGATGCCGTTGATGCCGGGCATTTCGATGTCCATCAGCACGATGTCCGCATTCCACAGCGCGGCGGTCTCCACCGCCTCGCGCCCGTTTTCCACGACGCGGGTCTGCGCCTCGTGCGCAAAGCGCTCCGCGATCGCCTCCGTCAGCAGCTCGCGCTCCGAGCGCTCGTCGTCCGCGATCAGTATTTTAATCATCGAGCCCCTCCCCTTCCGTCGCCGTTACCAACGGCAGGCGCATGATCGCGGTCGTACCCGTCCCGTGCTGCGACTGCACGTCCAGACCGTAGTCCTCGCCCCGCAGGCGAAGCCGCGCCGCCACGTTGTAGAGTCCGATATGGTCGCCCGTCGTGGGCGGGTTGCGCAGGTTGCCGAGCAGCTTGGTCAGCGTCTCCTGCGTCATGCCGACGCCGTCGTCGATCACGCTGATGTGCAGCAGCCCCGCCTCCGCGCGGATATAGATATCGACGCGGCCGTCCTCCTCCTTGGGGGCAAGGCCGTGCTTGAACGCGTTTTCCACCAGCGGCTGGAGGATAAAGGACGGCACCATCGTTTCGGTCAGGTCGATGTCCGGCGCGATGTGCCATTCGAGCTTCACGCGGTCGCCGAAGCGCGCGTGGTAGAGCGAATAGAACTCGTCGACGATCTGCACCTCGCGGGACAGCGGCACCTCCGCTTCGTTGCTGACGAGCGCGTAGCGGAACATGCGGCTGAGCGAGGTGAGCAGCGCCTGTGTCTCCTCCGCCTGCTCCTGCTTGGCGGTATACAGGATGACGTTGAGGGTGTTGAACAGGAAATGCGGATTGATCTGGCTGCGGAGCTGCTGGAGCTTTTCGCGCTCCATCAGATTTTGCAGCTCCAGCGCCTCGGTCTCCTTGGCGTGCAGCTCGCGCTCCATTTTGCTGTTCTTGTTCAAAATCTCCATCTGGCGCTTCATCGAGTGCTTCATGTCGTTGAACGCCCGTGCCATCTGCCCGATCTCGTCCTGCCGGCTCGCGTCCACGTCCGGCGTGTCGAGATCGCCCTCGCTGATGCGCTGCGACGCCTGGGACATCTGCATCACCGACCGCAGCAGGGACACGAGGGATTGCGTCATGGCGAGGCCGAACACAATACAAAGGACGAGCGTCACCGCCTGCACACGGTTGAGCGTATTGTTGAGCGATCGGAGCGACAGAAACGCGTCATGGTTGTCAAGGATCGCGCACTCCAAAAGCTGGCGGGTGTATTGCAGCAGGTACGTCCCGCAGGGCGCCGCAGCGTTGTAATAGAGGCGGGACGCCGCCGCGGTGCGCCCCTCCGCTAACGCCGTGACGATCCCGTCGATCTGGTCGGTCAGCGTGCCGTAGGTGGTCTGCGAGGCGTTGGCCAACAGGTAAAAGTCCTCGCTGTCCTCCCGTATGTCCGAGCGCAGGCCGGACAACTGCTCCGTCGCCGCCGCGAGGGAGCTTCGCAGGCTCTCCGTCAGCGCGCCGGCGTCGCCGTAGTCCCAGCGATAGTCCTCCAGCTCGGTCATGCAGCTTTCCACGGCGTTGAGGAATTGGCTGATGGTTTGTATCTTCTCCGTGCGCTCCTCCAGCGGCCGCAGCACATAACGGGACTGATAGTGCCCGATGCCCAGCTCCAGCAGCATCACCGCGCCGAACGCGATCACAAACAGTATGATGCGGCTGAGCAGCGTCAGCCGGGACAAGCGGAACCGGGCCATGCCATCGCCTCCCCGCAGATGTTTTAGAATTTATAAAGGCTTTATTTATATCATAACATGGATGCAAAACCCCTGTGAATAGCATTATTTTTGGAAAATTATGATATTTTTGAAATTGCCCGCGCAAGGCCGGCGTGCTATAGTAAGCTTATCTCATCATGCGAAAAGATAGGGAGTCTCTGTCATGGCGCAAAACGAACTCATCATTCAATCAAGAATCGACGCGGAGACGTTTTCCGAATTTGCGTGGTTCGATATGCTGCGCCATCGGAAGCTCTGGCGGCGGCCCGCGCTGTTCGCGGCGCTGTTTGCCGCGTTCGCCGCCATTGCCTTTTCCCGAACCGGCAGAACGGACGGCGCGGCGCTGCTCGGCGGCGTACTGCTGGCGGTGGGGCTCGGCGTGCCGCTGGTGTATTTTGCCAATTTCGCTTTCTCCGTCCGCAAACGCGCGCGGCAGTTGAACGCCAATGAGATCGCCTACACGCTGACGCTCGCGCCGGATGGCGTCGCCGTCAAAAAGGGCGCTCAGTCGACGGAATACCGTTGGGATATGATATACCACGCCTATCGGCTGGAACGGAGTATCCCGCTGTATGTCGACGCGGGTCATGCGTTCCTGCTGACGGGCAAAAATACAGAAGCGGCATGGAACACCATGACGCAATATCTTTCGGAGGGCAAACGGGCATGAACGATACGACACAGGAAGCCGCGCAGCAAAAAGCCCTGCTGCGCGCGACGCTGTTCGCGTTTTTCGTGAGCGGCGCTGCCTCGCAGCCGCTGGGCTCGTTTATTCCCTTTCTGCGCGAGACCTACGGCTTCAGCTACGACCTCTCCGGCGTCCTGCTCTCCTGTCAGTCGACGGGGAACCTGATCTCCGTGCTGGTCACGGGCTTTCTGCCTTTCCTGATCGGGCGGCGCAGGAGCATTTTGCTGACCTCCGTCTGGATGGCGGTTGCCTATCTCATCTTCGCCGCGGGCTTCGGCGCGACGCCGACCCTGATCGCGGCGTTCCTGATGACCGGCGTCGCGCGGGGCGGCAACTCCAATTTCTCCAATACCATGATCTCCACGCTCCCCGGCGAGCAGGCGACGCGCGGCTTCAACCTGCTCCACGGCTGCTTCGCCGTCGGCGCGCTGCTCTCGCCGCTGATTTTGGTGCTCTGCGTGGGGCTTCTGCCGGATACCGGCTGGCGGCTCGTCGCGGGGCTTCTGTGCCTGCTCTGCGTCGGCCAGATCGTCGTTTACACAACGATGCCCCTTCCGCGGGAGGACCGCGAAAAGGGCGTCAGATCGGTGGATCGCAGCTTTTTGAAGGCGAAGACCTTCTGGCTTGGCAACGCGATGCTGTTTTTCTATATGTCCGCTGAGTACGCCATCGTCGGCTGGCTCGTGACCTACTTTCAGGACGCCGGTATCCTTGACGCGAGCAATTCCCAACTGATGAACAGCCTTCTTTGGCTCGTCATCTTCTGCGGGCGCATGATCGGCGCGTTTCTCGCCGGAAAAATCCCGCGCAACCGGCTGCTGGTCGCCGACGGCGCCGGTATGTTCGCGTTCTTTCTGCTCATGTTTTTCAGCCGCACCACGGCGCTCGTCATTTTGGGGCTCATGGGCGTCGGGCTGTTTATGGCGACCATCTATCCCTCCGCGTTTGCCCTCGGCAGCGAGTCGATCCGCGGCAACGACGTCGGCTGCAGCTTCATGATCCTGACGGGCAGCCTCGGCGGCGTGCTGACGCCTATGCTGGTCGGATTTGTGGCGGAGCGCTCCGGCATCCGCGCGGGCATGGGACTGATCGCGGTCTTGACAGGGCTGCTGCTTGCGTCTATCCTGTTGAGTGTCATCAGCGTCAATCATACGGAACAGAAGGAGGAGCTATCATGAAAGACCAGAACTGCGGCTACTGCATGCGCGGCGAGCTGCTCGACGCCTTTGGTATCTACATCTGCGATCTCAGCGTCAGCACGCTGATCCTGTTCAAGGAGCAGAGCCACCCCGGGCGCTGCATCGTGGCGTACAAGGACCACGTCAGCGAGATCGTCGATATCAGCGACGAGGAGCGCAATGCGTTCTTTGCCGACGTCGACCGCGCGGCGAAGGCGATCCACGCCGCGTTCCACCCCGACAAGCTGAATTACGGCGCCTACGGCGACACGGGCTGCCACCTGCACATGCACCTTGTTCCGAAGTACAAGGACGGCTTCGAGTGGGGCGGCGTGTTCGCGATGAACCCCGGCGAGAAGTATCTATCACAGGCGGAGTATGACGAGCTGGCCGCGAAGATCAAAGCAAATCTTTAAGGCAATACTGAAAGCTCAGTACGTCACATTCACATGAGCGGCGCGATGATCTTCATGAGGCTGCCCATCAGCTTGTACGAAAGCGTCTCGTTTTTGATCGACTCGTCCGTCACTTCTCTGCACTTCGACAGCGTCTCCGCAAAATCCGCCTCAATATTGGCGACGCAGGGCGTCCGATACAGATACGTCGCGCACTCAAAATGGTGGTACAGGCTGCGGTAATCCAGATTGATCGTGCCGACCACCGCGCGGCAGGCGTCGCTGACAAACACCTTCGCGTGGACGAAGCCGGGCGCGTATTCGTAAATCTTCACGCCCGCGTCGTGGAGCGAGCGGTAGTGGGACTTCGCCAGCGCGTAGGCCATCTTCTTGTCTGGGATGCCCGGCAGGATCAGCTTCACGTCCACGCCGCGCTGCGCCGCATACTTGAGCGCCGTCTCCAGCTCGCCGTCAAGGATCAGGTACGGCGACATGATGTGGACGTAATCGTTCGCGCGGTAGAGGATGTCCATGTAGACGCTCTCCCCGACCTTGTCCCCGTCGAACGGGCAGTCGCCGAACGGCATAACGAAGCCCTCCGCATTCTCCGCGGGCGCGGACGGCTCGGCGCAGGGCGCAAAGTCCGGCTGCTCCTCGTGCACGTTCCACATCTGCAAGAACATCAGCGTGAAGCTCTGCACCGCGTCGCCGCGGAGCATGACCGCCGTGTCCTTCCAATGGCCGAATACCTCTTTGCGGTTGATGTACTCGTCCGCGAGGTTGACGCCGCCGTTGAACGCCACCTTGCCGTCGATCACAAGGATCTTGCGGTGGTCGCGGTAGTTGTAGTGCGTCGAAAGGAACGGCGTCACGGGCGAAAACATCTTCGCCTTGATGCCGAGCTGCTCAAGCCGCTTTGGATAGTCGTGGGGCAGCTTTGTGATCTCGCAGGTGCCGTCGTACATCACACGCACGTCGACGCCCGCTTTCGCCTTGCGCGCCAGCACGTCGAGAATGCGGCCCCACATATAGCCTTCGTCGATGATGAAATATTCGAGGAAAATGTATTTCTCCGCCTTTTCCAGCTCGCGGAGCATCGCGGCGAACTTGTCCTCGCCGAGCGGGAAGTAGGTCACTTCGGTGCGGTCGTAGATCGGGAAGCAGCCGCTGCGGTTGACATAGCGGCGCAGATCGTCCGTCCCATAGGCATCGCCGCGCAGCCGTTCCAGCACCGCCGCGTCCTGCGGAAGCGCGTCCCGCGTCTCGTCGATGCGCACCTCCACCCGCTTCTGCACCGTCCGGTTGCCGACGTTCGTCTGCGTGTAGAGCAGAAGAAACGCGCCGAGCGCGGGGAGAATGGCACTCAAAGCCAACCATGTGAGCTTTGCCGTGGAATCCATCTTGTTGTTGAACAGGTAGACCGTCATCAGAAGGATGAAAGCGCTCTGTATCACGGCGTAATGCGGAAGGTACTGCCGAAACCAATCAAAGACCGACAGGTACAGCAGCACCTGCACCACGAGCAGGAGCACGACAATCATCAACCGGCTGAAGACCAGACCCATGAGGCCCTTGCGCTTCGGCTTGGCAAGACGCATGACGTTTTCGCTCTGTTCCATATCTGTTTTCTCCTTTATCTCCTAACATACAGTAAAAAGATACCCCATATTCTCCGACGCGTCAAGGCGCGGACCTTTTCTCCCAAAGCATTTCATTGAACCCTTTTCCGTTACATGCGCGGCGGCCGCATCATTGCGATATGCGGCCGCCGCGTGTATTGATTAGGTCCGTTATTCCGCCGCTTCCGGCGCTTCGGCCTTGTCCTTATCCTCGGTCTTGGCCTCTCCGCCTTCGCTCGCCTTGATCTTCTCGTATTCTTCTTCCGCGCGCGCCTCGAAGTCGCGGAACGCCGCGATCAGCTCCGCCGCGATGAGCTCTTTGGCGAGAATGCGGGTGTAGATGATCCCCGCCAGGTCGATGAACCGGTCCTCCACGTTCCGGCCGAAGTAAGACGCGATCGGCATGTCGTCGCCGTCCTCGTAGAACTCGACGGTGTCTGGTACGCCGTTGCCGTCCTGATCGCCGATGTACAGGTTGAAGTCGCCGTTGCCGGTGGCGTCCACGGCGACCGTGTCGATGTCGCCGTCGCGGTTGCTGTCGATCAGCGCGATGTCCGCCACCTTGTCGCCGTCGAGGTCGATCAGCACTTCATGGCGCATGGAGCGCACCAGCATCGGCCGAAGCTCCTTGTCGAGCCGCATCTTGGTCTTAAGTTCTCTGAGTGTACCCATGTTGTTATCCTCCTGAATGTATTTTTTTAAAGCCGTGCAAAAAGGCTTGCGAGATACGTTGGTCATTGCGCCGGGGTCGTGGCGATCGTGATCATGTCCGCGCCTGCCACGATGATACCGAGGCCGATGAAGGTGCCGATCGCCGCCATGATGACCGTCGGGTTCATCA
>JAFTGG010000108.1 GCA_017458025.1 Oscillospiraceae bacterium
GATCTCGGTTGACGGCCGGCTGCCGCTCACAGACGCGCACGCGATCGCCGAGCGGGTGCACGACGACGTGGAATCCGCCTTCCCCAAGGTGAAGCACATCATGATCCATGTAAATCCCGCGTGACGGGGCTGGGTTTCGCCCGACGCTCCTTTTCCGGCTCGACAGCCCGTTCCCGCACGCCCTCTGCGGCGGTATTCCGAGAAGCGCTTGAGGTCCGCCTAATCCAATATTTTGACCGGCATCCATTTGAGGAAGTCGCCCGAAACCAAGCGATAATAAACGCCGTTCTTTTCCCCCAGCACGCTGTCATAGAAGCGGCTCTCGCCGTGGCTGTGCGCGTAGACGACCTGCTCCGCGCGATACTCCTCCGCAATGCGCGTAAAGCGGCTCTCGTCTTCTAAGATGCTCGTCGGCGGATAGTGCAGGAACATGACGAACCTGCGGTATCCGTCCGCTTTTGCCGCTTCAAAGGAAATGCGGAGCCGTTCCGCTTCGCGCGCGACGATCTTTTTCGCGTGCTCCTCGTTTTTCTCGTCCCAGCCGACGATGCGTCCGCGGCGGTCGAGGTAAAACGGCCCTTCAAAAGTAAAGCCCTTCGTGCCTACCAAGGCGTAGTCTTCGTAGGCGTAATAATTGTTCTGCAAAAACTCCAGCCTGCCCGCGTAGCGCTCGTTCAGCGCGGCGGTCTTTTTTGCGTCCCAGAACATATCGTGGTTGCCGCGGGTCAGGATCTTCCGCCCCGGCAGACCGGCGATGTACCGCAGGTCCGCCTCGCAGGAGTCGAGGTTCTTGCCCCAGCTGTGGTCGCCGACCAGCACCAGCGTGTCGTCGTTTGTCAGCAGCTTGGCGCAGTTTTTCCGGAATTTTTCTTCGTGGTTCTTCCACGCTTTGTCTTTGCGCTGCGGGTGTCCAATTTTCAGCTCCGATTGGAAGTGCAGGTGCAGGTCTCCGATGGCGTACAGGCTCATGTGTTCACCCCCGGCATCGTTTTATCCGATTATACGGTATCCCGCCGCAAAAGGCAATGGGCGCCGCGCCCGCCTTTCTTGCCGCCCTTCACCCGCCCGCGCGCTTCAGCAGCCTGCCGGCGCAGTACCCGACT
Organism: Oscillospiraceae bacterium; assembly: GCA_017458025.1. Taxonomy (GTDB): domain Bacteria; phylum Bacillota; class Clostridia; order Oscillospirales; family Oscillospiraceae; genus Hominicoprocola. Next base: position 1,104 of record JAFTGG010000108.1, read on the forward strand.
GCCGCGAACAGCGCCATTATGCCTGCGGCTGAAGCGGGCCGTAGTAGTAGCTCGCCGTCGCGCCGCCGTCGATGAGGAACGTGGAGCCGGTGATGAACGCGCCCGCGTCGCTCATGAGCAGCGCCGCCACGTTCGCCACCTCGTCCGCCGTGCCGGGACGTCCGGCGGGGCACTTGGTGAACATGTTCTTGTACAAATCGCCGCGCGGGCCGTTGAACTCGTCGATAGCCAGCGGCGTCACGATGATGCCCGGCGCGATGTCGTTGAGCCGCGCGCCGCGCTCGCCCCATCGCACGCACTCGTACATGACGCGCTTTTCGTTGCAGCGCTTCGCCAACTGATAGGCGTGGAGTGTGTCCTTGATATTCTCAGGCTTAAGGATTTCGAGATCAAGCAGTTCCTCGGTGGGTGTGGTAGCGAGCTGACGGTCCTGCTCCGCCGTGAGCTGCGGCATACGCCATCCGCTCTGGCTGGAGATCGTCACGCCGCAGCCGCCCTCGGCGACGACCTTGCCGACCTCCTCCAGCAGCACCGCCGTGCCGTAGAGGTCGACCTTCAAGATCGCCTCGATGGGAGCCTGCGACGGCGAGACGCCCGCGCCGTTGACGAGATACTTGATCTCGCCGTGCTTCCGCGCCTCGGCGATGATGTTCAAGATGGATTCGCGGGAGGAAAGGTCCATCTCAAACGGGGTCACATCGAAGCCCGCCTCGTTCATCGTCTTGGCGATGGCGTCGGCGTTCTCGATCTTCTTGTCGCCGAGGATGATCTTCTTGCCGAAGCCGACGCGGCGGGCGATCGCCATGCTGATCTGCCCCGCGCCGGCGACGAGCATCACTTCTTGTTTCATGTCGCTTTCTCCTTATTCAAACGCCTTTGCCACGCTTTGCAGCAGTTCGCGGATGGGCAGGTGCTGCGGACATACTTTTTCACATTTGCCGCAGCGGATGCAGTCCGACGCCTTGCCGTGTCCGCCGCCGGTGATGACGTTCTCGTAGTAGTAGCCCGTGTTCCAATTGTGGAACGCCTCGTGCGCGTTCATCGACGAGAACATGTCCGGAATGCGGATGCCCTTCGGGCACTCGTTTTCCTCCACGCAGTAGCGGCAGGAGGTGCAGGGAATGAGATTGAGCCCCTTGAAGATGCCGCAGACCTGCCGCACCGCCGCCATCTCCGTGTCGCTGAGCGGCGCAAAGTCGCGCATCGCGCTGAGGTTGTCCTCCATCTGCGCCATGTCGCTCATGCCGGAGAGCACCATCGCCATGTTGGGGAAGCTCGCCGCGAAGCGGATGGCATAGCTCGCGTTGCTGCCGCCGTTCAGGCCGCGCAAAATCGCGTCCGCCGCCTCGGGCAGCTTCACGAGGCTGCCGCCCTTGACCGGCTCCATGACGATGACGGGTTTGCCGTGCTTCTCGCAAACCTCGTAGACCTTGCGGCTCTCCACCGAGGCGTCCTCATAGTCGACGTAGTTGAACTGAATCTGCACGATCTCGACCTCGGGATGCTCGGTGAGGATGCGGTCGAGCACCTCCGCCTTGTCGTGGAACGAGATGCCGAAGTGGCGAATCAGCCCCTCCTGCTTGAAGCCGTAGGCCGTCTCATACGCCTTGCAGCGCTTGAACTTCTCGTAGTTGTTCTTGTCCTGCGCGTGCATGAGGTAAAAGTCGAAGTAGTCCACGCCGCACCATTGGAGCTGCTGCTCGAAGAACGGGCGGATGTCCTCCTGCTTTTTAAAGTATGGGTCGGTCAGCTTGTTCGTCAGCAGGAATTTCTCGCGTGGGTACCGCTGCGCGACGCAGTCGCGGATGGCGGTCTCCGACTGCCCGCCGATGTAGCCGTGGGCGGTGTCGAAGTAGTTGAAGCCCGCGCCGATGAAAGCGTCCGCCATGCGGCTGAACTCCGCGTAATCGACCTTGCCGCCGTCCATCGGCAGGCGCATGCAGCCGAAGCCGAAGTTGCCGTGGATTTCGGGGAAGAATTTGCTGTCCTTCATACGGCTCACCCCACGCATTTCTTCGCCCACGCGGCGACGGCGCTCTCGCTGCCCTGCGCCGCGCTGCCCGACACCGCGAGGCCGCGGCCGACGTTCGCGCCCTTGCAGAGCTTCTTTAAGTCGCTCTCGCTGCGGCCGAGGCCGCTGCCCTCGTGCGTCATGAGCGCGAACACGTTCTTGCCCGCCCAATCGAGCCGTTCGAGCTGCCCCAGCACCGCGCAGGGGAACGTGCCCCACCAGCACGGGCCGCAGACGAAAATGTTGTCGTAGTCCGCGACGCTGTCGAGGTACTTCTTGAGCGCGGGACGCTCGCCGCTGCGGGTCTCCGCCTGCGCCTCCTGTGTGCAGGTGGTGTAGTCCTTGGAATACTCCTTGACCGTCTCGACCTGGAACGTGTCCGCGCCGACGGCGTTCTGGATGAACTCGACGCAGTATTCGGTGTTGCCCTTCTTGATGTCGCGGATCGAGCCGCCGAAGTAGTTCTGCCCTCTGCGGGAGTAGTAGATGATAAGATTCTTTGCCATGATGCTATCCTTCATAATGATTATTGACGCTCTTTTATACTAATGCCTACTGAACAAGTACGAAATTTTTCTGCGGTAAAAATACGCTGAGCAAGCATGCCAAAAGCCGCAAAAGGGCGCGCTGGATACTTCGAAGATTCAGCACCACAATCGACATGGCAATCACATGCGCGGCCGTCTCTTGCAGCATCGCCGTCACCAATCCCATGCCGCACTTGCGTTTCGCCAGACTGAAGCAGCGCTCTACTTCCACACGC
>JAFTGG010000109.1 GCA_017458025.1 Oscillospiraceae bacterium
CGCTGCGCGAGGAGGTGCGCCGGCAGGAGTTCGGCGGCGCGTATGTGAAGAAGCACGCGAAGCTCGTGAATTGTACCCTCGGATACAAGGCGGGCGTCATCGGCGCGGCGCTGCTGGCGACGCAATAATACTGAAATGCATTAAAAATTAGAAGTATTATACTTTTTATAGCGCCGCAAGGCGCGTTGCATTTCGTATGAGACGCGCCGATGTGCGTAGCACAGCGGCTGCAATGAAAATATCTTATTTTCATTGCAGAATAGTATAGGAACGCAAAAAACAAGGCTCTCCTGAAAAGGGGAGCCTTGTTTTTGGCTCGCGGCGCTATTGCAGAATCTCCGCCAGCGTTGCCATCATCTGCGGCACGTCGAGCGGTTTCGCGATATGCGCGTTCATGCCCGCGGCCTTTGCCGCCTGAATATCCTCGGTGAACGCGTTCGCCGTCATCGCGATGATCGGAATGCCTGCGAGCTCGGCATTGTCCAGCGCGCGGATCGCCCGCGCCGCGTCATAGCCGTTCATCACCGGCATCTGAATGTCCATCAGCACCGCGCTGAAGTGCCCGGGCTGCGAGACGGCGACCTTTTCGACGGCCTCCTGGCCGTTTACCGCGGTTTCGAGCGTGAAGCCCGCGTCGCCGAGGATCATCGTCGCGATCTCGCGGTTGATTTCGTTGTCCTCGACCAGCAGAAGATGGAGCTTGCTGAAATCGAGGTCCGCGGCGCTTGCCGCCTCCGTTTTCTGCTCCTCGTCCTCGGCGACGCCGTCGGCGAGCGCGAACTTGATGCGAATGATGAACTCCGTGCCCGCGCCCGGCGCGGTGACGACCTCGATCGTGCCGCCCATCAGGTCGACGATGCTCTTGGTGATCGCCATGCCGAGGCCGGTGCCCTGAATACCGCTCACCGTCGAGGTGCGCTCGCGCTCGAACGCGTCGAACACACGCGCGGCGAACTCCGGACTCATGCCGATGCCGCTGTCCTTGACGCGCAGCTCGTAGCTGCCGGTCCCGTCGGACGCGTCGCCGATCTGCCAGAGCGTCACGGAGATCGTGCCCTCCTCGGGCGTAAACTTATACGCGTTGCTCAGCAGATTGAGCAGCACGCGGTTGAGCCGGTTTTTATCGCACAGCACGCGGCAGTTCTTGACCTGTGAGGAATCGACGGCGAAGTCGATGCGCTTGGACTTCATCTGTGTGGCGAACATATCGCGCACCTCGAGCAGCGTCTTTTTGAGATCCACCTCCGCGAGTTCGAGGTCCATCTTGCCGCTTTCGATGCGGCTCATCTCCAGCACGTCGTTGATCAGCGCGAGCAGGTGCTGGCTCGACGAGCCGATCTTTTCGAGATACTCGCGCATTTCCGGCTCGGTGGTGCCTTCGCGCTTGGCGAGGTTGGTGTAGCCGATGATGGCGTTCATCGGCGTGCGGATATCGTGCGACATGTTGGAGAGGAAGACGCTCTTGGCGCGGCTGCTCTCCTCCGCCTGGACCTTTTCGACCTCCATTTGTTTCTCGCGCCGCGACATCATGGTATAGACGCTGAACATGATCGCGAGCGCCGCGACGATAAGGCCCATCTGAATGATGCTGTTGCGCGTCAGGAGCCGGTTCGCCGCCTCCATCTGCTCGGCGAGGTAGCGTTCCGTATCCTCCATCGCGGATGGGTCTGTTTCGGGGTTGCGCGATTCGTAGTATGCGCTGATGTTGGCGACGACGGTCTGCGTCATGCTGTCGGTCGCCTGGCGCACCCACATGAGCGAGGTGAAGAAGATCAGGAACAGCAGCCCGATCCACACGACCGTGGATTTGCCGAAGCGGCGCTCGCGGTCCTTGCCGAACACGACGCGGAAGAACACAAAGCCCAAAATGCCCCATAGGGCGAGAATGAGATACGATTCCGTTGCCAGGGCGCCGGCGGAAAGCGCCATGAAATACGCGAAGAAGCCTATGGACAGAAGCAGGCCCAAAAGGCCGGACGCCCGATTTTTCTTGCTGCCCTCGCGCTTCGCGGTGACAAGCGTCGCGGCGGAGGTGTAGCCGTAGGTGATGGTCGCGCCGATGGTCGTCACATCCACGATCCAGCCGATGGCGGTCCGCCCCACGAAGGGAATGAACGCGGAGACCGCCATGATGAACAAAAACGCGTTTTTCGGCGAGCCGTTTTCGCTCAGCGCGCCAAACCACTTCGGCAGTATGCCGTCGTTCGACATGGAGTAGAGCAGGCGGCTCGCGGCGATATAGTTGCCGACGAGGCCGGTAACGATCGCGGCGAGCACCGTGACGCCGAGCACCGCGAGGCCTGCGCGGCCCATCGCGGCATACGCGGCGTGGAAGGTGGGAAGCGCCTCCAGCCCGCTGAGGCTGCCGAGGTCCGAGATATAGCCGGTCCAGCCGTCGTACTTCGCGGGGATCACGGCGACCGCCAGCTCCGTCAGGAGCGTGTAAGCGAGCGCGCCGGTCAGCACGGCGGCGGTCATGACGCGGAACGATTTTTTGGGGGAGAAGCGGAACTCGCCCGCGGAGTGGGAAACGGACTCGAAGCCCACGAACGCCCACGGCGCGAGCGCTACGATATGTAACACCTGTCCGGCGCGCATGCCGTCCGGCGAGAACATCGGCGCGAGGCTTTCTACGCCGCCGCTGTGCCTGCCGTACGCGGCGGCGCAGCAGACAAGGATACCGAGCAGCAGCACGATCGCCATGACCGTCTGCACCGTGCCGGAAAGCCGTTTGCCACGGATACACAGCAGGCCGAACAGCCACAGCGCGGCGAGCGTGACGAGCGCCTCGCCGAAATAGACGTCATAGCCCGCGAGCCGGTAGTGGAAGCCGAATTGGAACACGTCGCCCAGCAGGTTGCGCGCGATGAGCACAAGCGCGGTGGCGTTCGCCCAGATGATGGCGATGTAGGTCAGCACAAGGAACCACGCGCAGAGGAAGCCGTGGTCATAGCCGAACGCGCTTTTCGTGTAGGTGAACGCGCCGCCCGCGTCGGGATAGCGGCTCATCATGTAATGGTAGTTCCTGCCGATGAGCAGCATAACCGCCGCGCCGACGAGCATGCCGAGGGCTGTGCCCAGCGGCCCGGCAATAGGCAGAAATGTGGTCCCGGGCATGACGAACGCGCCCCAGCCGACGCTGCAGCCGAAAGCGAGCGCCCACACGCCCAGCGGCGATAAATAGGGGGTAAGTTGTTTTTCTTGGTCCATTTCGAGACACCTCGCAGGGAATACAAGGGAAACAGTCGTACGAAAA
>JAFTGG010000110.1 GCA_017458025.1 Oscillospiraceae bacterium
CGATCATCACCGGCGCGGAGGACATGCCCACCCCGCCGGTGAGTCAAAACGGCAAGGTCGCGTACCTGATCCTCCCGGTCGTCGTGCTGATCGTGTGCTGCGTGGGCGGCCTCGCCTACACGGGCTATGCCGACGGCGCGGAGACCCTCATCGACGCGTTTGCCGGCTCCGACGCCGCGACCGGCCTTGTCTATGGCTCCGTGATCGCGCTCGTCCTCACGATTCTTTACTATCTCTGCACCCGTGCGCTCACGTTCAGCGAGTGCATGAACGCCCTGCCCGAGGGCTTCAAGGCGATGGTTCCGCCGATCCTCGTGCTGACCCTCGCGTGGACCCTCAGCTCCATGACCGGCTCCCTCGGCTCCGAGGAGTTCGTCACCGGCGTGGTGAAGTCCATCTCCAGAAGCAACGCGCTGATGAGCCTGCTGCCGGCGCTGCTGTTCCTCATCGCCTGCGGCATCGCGTTCGCCACCGGCACGTCCTGGGGCACGTTCAGCATCATGATTCCGATCGCCGCCGCGGCGTTCAGCTACGACATGGGCAGCGAGCTGATGATCATCTGCATCTCCGCGTGCATGGCGGGCGGCGTGTTCGGCGACCATTGCTCCCCGATCTCCGACTCGACCATCATGGCGAGCGCGGGCGCGCAGTGCGACCAAATCCAGCACGTCTCCACGCAGTTGCCTTACGCGCTGACCGCGGGCTGCACGGCGCTGGTGAGCTACATCCTCGCGGGCTTTATCCGCAGTTGGGTCGTCTGCCTGCCGCTGAGCATCATTCTGATGGTCGCGGTGCTGCTGTGCATTCGTTCGATGGAGCCGAAAAAGACGGCCGCGTAAGCCGGACAGAACATAAAAAGAGCTGACCGAATTGGTCAGCTCTTTTTGATTGCAAAAAACGCTTCGATCTCGGCGCGGGTGCAGCTTGCGCTGCCCTGCGCGAAGAACGGCTTGCCGCCGCCGCGGCCTTGCAGCGAGGCGTTGAGCTGCTTGACGAAATCGCGCAGGTCGCCGTCCGCTTGTCCGACGGCGTACCTCCACGCGCCGTCCGCGCCCGCGAACACCGCGCAGCGCCCGCCGCAGGTGTTCATCACCGCGTCGCAGAGCTTGCGCACGCTGTCGGGCGGCATGTCCTCCTCGAACAGCACGACGTCGCCCTCGCCGGTCAGGCTCGCCGCGACCCGCGCGAACACCTGCGCTTCCAGCTTCGCCGCGCGCTGCTTCAGCGCGCCCAGCTCCGCCTCCAGACGCTCCACCGCCGCCGCGCTCTCCGTCGGCTTCGCGCTGAGCGACTGCGCGATCTGCCGGTTCTGCTCCCACGTCGCCGCGAGATAGCGGTACGCGCGCCCGCCGCAGAGCAGCTCGATGCGGACGCCGTCGCGAAACCTCTGGCAGGAGAGGAATTTGACGACGCCGACCTGCCCGCTGCGCGCGACGTGCGTGCCGCAGCAGGCGCAGCAGTCCGTGCCGGGAAAGGTCACGATGCGCACGTCGCCGTCCAGCGGCTTTTTGCTGCGGTATTCGACCGCGTCCAGCGCCGCGCCGCGATAAAAGCGGATATCGACGGCATGATCCTCGCAGATGTACCGGTTCGCGCGGCGCTCGATGTCCATCAGCGCGTCCCACGGGATCTCGGCGTTGAAGTCGATGGTCACCACGTCCGCGCCCATGTGAAAGCCCACGTTGTCGCAGCGGAACGCCGCGCAGATCAGGCCGGAGCAGATGTGCTCGCCGGAATGTTGCTGCATGTGGTCGAAGCGCCGCGCCCAATCAATGCTGCCGCGCACTTCCGTACCCACGGCAAGCGGCGCGTCGCAGAGGTGCGTGACGACGCCGTTTTTCTCATGCACGTCCAGCACGTTGACGTTCCCCAACGCGCCGCGGTCGGCGGGCTGTCCGCCGCCCTCGGGGTAAAACGCCGTTTGGTCGAGTACGACGCCGTAGCCGCCCTTCGCCTCGTCGCAGGAGACGACGCGGGCGGCAAATTCCTTTTGAAACGGGTCGTCATAGTACAGCTTTTTCGTTTCCATTCGATCTCTCCTTACGCGATCTCCCAAGGCATTGCGAACCGCGCCTCCTTCGCGCGGAGGACGCGCAGGCAGGCTTCGTCGATCAAGCGCTCGTCCAGCGTCCCGTCCGCCGCCGCGCTCAGGACCTCGGCGATCTGCGGCTCAAAATCGCCCGTCACGATCATATCGTTGCCCGCGAGCAGCGCCAGCACCGCAGCGCTGCCGTCCTCCGCGTATGCCTGAACCGCGTCCATGTCGAGGTCGTCGGTCAGGATCACGCCGTCAAAGCCCAGCTCGCCGCGCAGGATCTGATGGACGGCGGGGGAGAGGGAGGCGGGAAGGCCGGCGTCCATACAGGTGACGATGTTGTGCGACACGAGCACGAACGGCTCGATCTTCCCATGCGCCTCGATACCCGCGCGGAAGGGGAGAAAATCGTTATTGCGGAAGGTTTCGATCGGCCGTTCGTCCACGGCGACGCCCGTATGGGTGTCGACATTGTTCCCGTAGCCGGGGAAGTGCTTCAGCACGCTGCCCATGCCCGCGTCGCCCATCACAAGCACGACGCCCGCGGCGTAGGCCATCGTTTCCGCGGCGTTTCTGCCGAGGCTGCGGGCATAGATGAAGTCGCTCGGGTCGACGGACACGTCGCACACCGGCGCGAAGTTGACGTTGACGCCCAGCTCGCGCAGGATGTAGCTCTTTTCCGCCGTATCGTTCAAGATCGCGCCGAGGCCGCCCGCGGCGTAGAGCTCCTGCGGCGAGCGGGAGACCGACGGGAACAGGTACGGGTTCCGGCTCGCCCGCGTGACGGTGCCGCCCTCCTCGTCGGAGCCGATAAAAAGCGGAATGTCCGCCGCGGCCTGATAGCTTTGCAGCTTGTCGATGACCGCGTCCTTCGTCAGCCAATTCCCGTCCGCGTCCCGATAATCCCGCGTGAACAGCAGCACGCCGCCGAGGTGGTACTCCGCGATCTTCTCCGCCGCGTCCGTCTCGGGGCAGCGTGCGAAAAAGAGCTGCCCGACCTTCTCTTCGAGCGTCATGCCGTCCAGATACGCGCGCAGCCGCTGCTCCCGCTCCCACTGCTCCTCGGTCGGCCCGGCTTCCGCAGACGCTTCGCCCTCCGCCTCCGGCGCGTGCTCCGGCAGGTATTTGGGATACCCCTCGGCGTCGAGCGGCGCTTCCGTCTCCGTCTGCTCGCCGGCAACGGGCATTTCAGGCGCAGCGGCTTGACGCCCGCCGCAGGCGGCGAGCGTCAAGAACATCGCGGTTATCAAAACAATCCGTGCAAAACGTTTCATTCGTCTTCCTTCGCCGTGACGGCGATGTGCAGCTCATCTAGCTGCTTCTGCGTCACCTCGCCCGGCGCGCCCATCATCACGTCCTGCGCGTTCTTGTTCATGGGGAACGGAATGATCTCGCGGATCGAATCCTCGCCGGCGAACAGCATGACCATGCGGTCGACGCCCGGGGCGATGCCCGCGTGCGGCGGCGCGCCGTAGCAGAACGCGTTGTACATGGCGGGGAACTTCGCCTTGACGTCGTCCTCGCCGAGGCGCACCAGCTCGAACGCCTTGACCATGATTTCGGGGTCGTGGTTGCGCACCGCGCCCGACGACAGCTCCACGCCGTTGCACACCAAATCGTACTGATCCGCCATGATGGTCAGCGGGTCGAGCTCGCCGCGCTCCGCCTTGAGCAGCACGTCGAGACCGCCCTTCGGCATGGAGAACGGGTTGTGACAGAACTCCAGCTCGCCGCTCTCATCGCCGATCTCATACATCGGGAAGTCGGTGATCCAACAGAACTCGTAGCGCTCCTTGTCCATGTGGCCCTCGCACGCCGCGCCGAAGGTCTTGATCTCCACGCCGATCATCTTCGTCGCCAGCTCGCCCGCGGCGAGCACGACGAGCGTGTTGGGTTCAAGCGGGAGAAGCGCCTTCGCCTTCTCCGCGTCCACGAACTTCGCGACGCCGCCCGCGACCGCGCCGGTCTCGTCGGTCTTGAACCAATAGCCCTTGCTGCCGCTCTGCACCTCGCAGTCGGCAAGCAGCTTTTCGATCTGCTTGCGCGTCAACGCGCAGCCGGAGACGGCGACCGCCTTGACGGTCCGGCCCTTAAACGGCTCGAACTCCGTGCCGTCGAACAAGGACGTGACGTTCTTCGCCGTCAGGTCGATGCGAAGATCCGGCTTGTCCGTACCGTAGGTCTCCAGCGCGTCGAGATACGCGATGCGGCGGAACGGCGGCCTCGACGCGACGTCATACTTGCCGTACTTCGCGAAGATCGGCGGGAGCACGTCCTCGCAGATCGCGAACACGTCCTCCTGCGTCGCGAACGCCATCTCCATGTCGAGCTGATAAAACTCCCCGGGAGAGCGGTCGCCGCGCGCGTCCTCGTCGCGGAAGCAGGGCGCGATCTGGAAATAGCGGTCGAAGCCGCTGGTCATCAGCAGCTGCTTGAACTGCTGCGGCGCCTGCGGCAGCGCGTAGAACTTGCCCGGGTGCTTGCGCGCGGGCACCAGATAGTCGCGCGCGCCTTCGGGCGAGGACGCCGTCAAGATCGGCGTGGTGATTTCGAGGAAATCATGCGCGAGCATCGCGCTGCGCAGCGCCGCGATGACGTTGCAGCGCAGAATAATATTCCGCTTGACCGCGGGGTTGCGGAGATCGAGATAGCGGTACTTAAGACGCGCGGACTCGTCCGACTCGCGGGAGCGGTTGATCTCGAACGGCAGCTCGTTGTAGCGGCAGCGGCCGAGCAGCTCGATCTTTTCGGGCACGATCTCGATATCGCCGGTGGGGAGCTTGGGGTTCTTGCTCGCGCGCTCGCGCACAACGCCCTCGACCGAGATCGTGGATTCCTTGTTGTAGCCCTTGATCTGGGAGAGAAGCGCCGCGTCCTCGACGACGATCTGCGTCGTGCCGTAGAAGTCGCGGAGCACAAGGAAGGCGAGATTGCCGCCGACCTCGCGCACATTCTCCAGCCAGCCGACGAGCTTGACCTTCTCGCCGGCGTTTTCGATGCGAAGCTGATTACAATTGTGGGTACGGGACTGCATCATTTTATTTATATCTCCTCGTAATTTCGCGCCCGCGGGCGCGAAATGAATTGAATCGTTTTTCTGACGACGCGCGCGTCAGAAAAACTCTCTGCACGGAGCGTCCGTACGCCTTCGGCGTGCGGAAAGCGCAGTGAGGCCTGCTCAAAAAAGAGGCGCCGCCTCTTTTTTGAAGCGATTTGATACGATTCTGCAATGAAAATAAGATATTTTCATTATTAGGCCATGAAAGGCTTGTTTTTCGGGTTGACGATGTCGCGCCAATCGAGATCGCCGCGGCCCAGCGCGAGCACCAGCGCTTCCGCCGTGGCGGAGTTGGTCGCAAACGGGATCTTGTTCTGGTCGCAGAGCTTCGCCATGTAAGAGATGCTCGCGTCGTACTCCGGACTGTTGGGATCGTGGAAATAGAGCACGAGGTCGATCTCGTTGTACGCGATGCGCGCGCCGATCTGCTCGTCGCCGCCCTGCGCGCCGTTCATAAAGAGGCGGATATCCAGCCCCGTCGCGTCCGCGATGACCTTGCCGGTGGTATTCGTCGCGCATAAGGTGTGGCGCGAGAGGATTCCGGCGTACGCGGTGCAGAACTGCACCATGAGCTCCTTCCTGTTGTCGTGTGCGATCAAAGCAATGTTCATGTTTTCCCTTTCTGCCATAAATGGCTGTCCATGCACGATACTTCCCTCAAACTGTCGAAAGCGTCTTCAACCGCTTGAGCGAAACATCGTGCTTTTATCGTCCCTCTATACCTTCATCAGCGGCACCTTCTCGCCGCAAAGCCGCCTCGCGATGTTGCGCGTCGCGCGGCGGGCGGGGGAGTAGTAGCCGAAACCGTCGACCTTGCCCTTGCCCAGCAGCGTGGGCAGGTCTTCGTCCTCCGGCACGACGCCGAGCAACGGAAGCCCCGCCGCGTCCATCGCGTCGTCGATGTTGGCGCGCAGCGATTTGAGCAGCTTGCGGCGCAGGCGGTTCACCACCAGATGCACGCTGCCCGGAAAGTCATGCAGCTCCATCACCGTGCGCTGCGCGTCGCGCAGGCACGACGGCTCCGTCGTCGAGACGACGATGACGCGGTCGGCGTCCTGCGTCGCGAGACGAAACGACTCGCCCAGACCCGCGCCGCCGTCGAGCAGGCAGAAGTCGAACGACTCGCGCGCCGTATCCAGCAGGGCGCGCATGCCGTCGGGGGAGGAGAGCGCCGCCTCGGTCGTCACCGGCGCGGTCAGGAGGCAGAGGTTTTGCAGCCTCGGGTGCCGGACCGCCGCTTCACCCAGCGCCGCGCGGCCCGCGACCACGTCGGAGAAGTCCATCAGCACGCGGTCGCTCAGCCCCAGCGCAAGGTCGAGGTCGCGCAGGCCCACGTCGCAGTCAAGCAGCAGCGTGCGCTTGCCGAGCGTGGCGAGCGCCGCGCCGATGAGCGCGGTCAATGAAGTTTTTCCCGTGCCGCCCTTGCCGGACACGACGGCTACTACTTGACCCAAGGCTTGTCTCCTTACAGCGGTTTTTTCTTGATCTGCCCGTAGGCGCGGGGATACTGCTTTGGCGTGGGCTTCACCTTGCCGATGACGATCACGCGATGCTTTATGCCGCTCGTCGGGATCGTATAGTCCTCGACGCGGTTCAGCTCGCCGCCGAGGGTTTCGATCGCGCGCTTTGCGTTATCCAGCTCGGCGTCGGAGTCGACGCATTTCATCGCGAGGTGCTGCCCGCCTGTCTTGTCGAGCGGCAGGCACAGCTCGCACAGCGCCGGCAGCGGCGCCACCGCGCGCGACGCCGCTATGTCGAACGACTCGCGATGCGCCGCGGCGTATTCCTCCGCGCGGGCGTGGACCGCGTCCACGCCCGATAAGCCAAGCGTTTGACAGGCTTCGCGCAGAAAGTCGACGCGCTTGCCCGTGCCGTCGAGCAGCGTGATATCCGCGCGCTCGCGCAGGATACGCAGCGGCACGCCGGGGAACCCCGCGCCCGTGCCGACGTCGATCGCGCGCTTGCCGTCGAAATCGGTAACCGCCAGCAGCGCCGCGCTGTCGAGCAGGTGCAGCCGCGCAAAGTCGGCGTCGTCCGTGATGGCGGTCAGGTTCATCACCCGGTTCCGCTCCAGCACAAGGCGCGCGAAGGCTTCCAGCGGTTCCGCCTTTGCGGCGTCAAGGCCCAGCTCCGTCAGGCCCCGGCGCAGAATATCAAGCATACGCAGTTACTTTTGCTCCTTGAGCAGGTCGCGGATCTCGGTGAGCAGCTTCTCCTCGGCGGAGGGCTCGGCCGGCGCGGCGGCTTCCTCTTCCTCCTCTTTCTTCTTCAGCTTCGCGGCCATCTCCGACGCCTTATTCATCGCCTTGATGACGCTGAACAGCACGAGCGCGATGACGAGGAAGTTGATGATGGTGCCGACGAAGGTGCCGAGGCCGAGCACGATCGCCTCGCTGTCCGCCGTGGCGGCGCGCAGCGTAATGTTCAGCGCGTCGGTGTTCGGGCTGTTGAAGATCGCCGCGAGCAGGGGAGTGATGACGTCGCCGACGAGCGAGCCGGTGATGGCCGCGAACGCGCCGCCGATGATGACGCCGATCGCCATATCCATGACGTTGCCCTTGAGGGCGAAAGCTTTGAACTCTTCGATAAATTTCTTCATGCCGGTGTTCTCCTTATATATAATTATTTTTTATTGGGGACGAGTTTTTCCGTGCCGCCCGCGTCCGCACCGCTGTGCGTCCTTTTCCCATGTCAACCGCTTCGCCGGGTTGCCTCGGGAGCCCTTATTTTTGAGGGATCAGTCGTTCTGTTCCTCCCATATAAGGCCGCAAAACGGCGGGGATATTTACGCTGCCGTCGGCGCGCAGATTGTTCTCCAGAAACGCGATGAGCATGCGCGGCGGCGCGACGACGGTGTTGTTGAGCGTGTGGGGGAGGTACAGCCTGCCGTCCGCGCCCTTCACGCGGATCTTGAGGCGGCGCGCCTGCGCGTCGCCGAGGTTGGAGCAGGAGCAGACCTCGAAATACTTCTTCTGACGCGGGGACCACGCCTCGATGTCGCAGCTCTTGACCTTGAGGTCGGCGAGGTCGCCGGAGCAACATTCGAGCTGGCGCACGGGGATATCCATAGAGCGGAACAGCTCGACGCTGTACTGCCACATCTTCTCATACCACTTCATCGAATCCTCGGGCCGGCAGACGACGATCATCTCCTGCTTCTCGAATTGGTGGATACGGTAGACGCCGCGCTCCTCGATGCCGTGCGCGCCCTTTTCCTTGCGGAAGCAGGGGGAGTAGGACGTGAGCGTCAGGGGCAGCTCGCCCTCGGTCACGATCTGGTCGAGGAAGCGGCCGATCATCGAGTGCTCGCTCGTGCCGATCAGGTACAGGTCCTCGCCCTCGATCTTGTACATCATGGAATCCATATCGTTCTGGCTCATGACGCCCTCGACCACGTTGCCGTGGATCATGAACGGCGGGATACAATAGGTGAAGCCCTTGCCGATCATGAAGTCGCGCGCGTAGGCGATGACCGCCTCGTGCAGCCGCGCGACGTCGCCGAGCAGATAGTAGAAGCCGTTGCCGCTGACGCGCAGCGCGGAGTCGATGTCGATGCCGGCAAAGCTCGCCATGATGTCGGTGTGGTAGGGGACTTCAAAGTCAGGCACCTTTGGCTCGCCGAAGCGCTGCACCTCGACGTTCGCGCTGTCGTCCGGCCCGATGGGCACGCTGGGGTCGATGATGTTTGGGATCAGCAGCATGTCGTGATGCAGCTTCGCCTCGTAGTCGGCCTCCCGCGCTTCCAGCTCGGAGAGGCGGGCGTCGTTCGCCTTGACCTCCGCCATGTTGGCGTCGATCTGCTTCTGGAGCTCGTCCTTCTCCGCGCCCTCCGCCTTTTTGAGCCTGCCGAACAGCGGGCCGTTCGCCTTGGAGAGCTGGTTGCGCTTCGCGCGCAGCTCGCTCGCCTCGGTGATGGCGGCGCGGAGCTTCGCGTCGAGGTCGATCACCTCGTCGACGAGGGGCAGCTTCACGTCCTGAAACTTCTTTTTGATGTTTTCCCGCACCGCGTCGGGGTTTTCGCGAATGAATTTGATGTCAAGCATTGATTTTCTCCTTAACGTTTCACGTGAAACAATTCACGGGGTTTCCACAATTTGTTCCATGCCGGCCGCCCTGCATATTTCTTCAAAATGGGTTTTGGTAAACGGCTCGGGGTTCCCGTCCGAGAACATGCCCTCTGCGTAAGCATATCTGAGTCTGCTGTCAATCAAGCCGCGGCAGAGCTCATAGTCCTCATGCGTGTAGGCGTATTCCAGCATGGCGACATCGCTATCGTACATGAGGCGATTGCCCGTTTCCAGCAGCATGCTATTCTCGTTTTCCAGCGCTTTGTTGCGCTCTTCCAGCTCTTCGATCTGGGACAAAAGCGCCGCGCTCTCCGCCTCCAGCGCCTCGACCTGCCGCTCCAGCGCGACATTGCGGTCCAGCGTCGATTGCAGCGTACTCGCGCTGCCGCGCAGCTCGGAGAGCACTTGATCGGTGCTGCGCTGGTTCATGAAGAACGACCACAGCAGCAGGGAAAACGCCACAATAAATAGTATGAAGATATAGCCGTAGACACGCTTTTGGCCTGTTTTTTGGTCGAGCGGCGTTTCCTCCGGCTCCGGCGGGGGAGTGGGGTCGGCGAGCTGCTCGTCCCTGGAGTGCTCGTGAATAAAGTCGGTCATTTGCTGTTCCTCCTTTTGATGAGCGCCAGCGCGTCGAGCAGGTCGTTCAGGTCGTCCATGCCGTAGTAATCCAGCTCGATCTTGCCTTTCTTCCTGCCCGGCACGATGCGGCAGCCGCGGCCCAGCTTGTCCGTCAGCTCGCTCGCCGCCAGCTTGGTGTAGTTGATCGCCTCGGCG
>JAFTGG010000111.1 GCA_017458025.1 Oscillospiraceae bacterium
AGCGAATTGGAAGGAGATGGTAACGATCCAACAGACAGGTGTGACCGCAGCGGTGCCGGCATCCTATTTTGACGCCGCGACTCGGCAGGGAACGGTCGTGCACATCGAATATGAGTCGAAGGACTACGCGGGGAGCGGCGCGGCCGTCACAAAGCCCGCCAACGTCTATCTGCCCTACGGCTACGACGAGAGCGACGAGGAGACGCGCTACAACATCTTCTACTTCATGCACGGCTGGACGGGCGACGCGGATGAGTTTTTTATGATCGGCGACGGCATGATCCGGAAAATGCTTGACCACATGATCGAAAACGGCGATATCCCGCCGATGATCTTTGTGGCGGCAACTTTTGACGCGGAGAACGCCGCGCAGAGCTTCGGGCGCTCGGTGAGCCAGCTGCGGCAGTTCCACAGGGATTTCGCAAACGATTTGATGCCCGCCGTCGAGGGACGCTTCCACACCTACGCGCGCTCGGCGTCAAGGGAGGACTTGACCGCCTCCCGCGACCATCGCGCGTTTGGCGGTTTCTCGCTCGGCGCGGTGACGACGTGGATGCAGTTCTGCTACAACTACGATTATATCCGCTATTTCGTACCCATGAGCGGAGCCTGCTGGTATTACGGCGGGTATGGGGACTATCAGCCGGCGGAGACCTGCGACTTCTTTGAGCGGTTGATCGAGGAGAACGATTTGAACGAGCGCGGCTATTTCATCTACGCCTGCACCGGTACGCGCGACGCGGTGCTCGATCAGGTGGAGATTCAGATGCGCGAGATGCTGAAGCGCAGCGACGTGTTCACGCCGGAGCACGTGGTCTATTATAAGAAACAGGGCGGCGTTCATGATTTCAACGCCGTGCAGGAGTATGTTTACAATGCCCTGCCTGTCTTTTTCGGCGGGGCGTGAAGGAGGAGCGATATGAACGCATTTACCTACAGTTACCCCGTCAAGGTCTACGTCGGCGAAAAGGCGGCGGAGAAGAACCTCGCCACGGAACTTCAAAAGCACGGCAAAACCGTCCTGCTCGCCTACGGCGGCGGCTCCATCAGAAAAAACGGCGTCTACGACGAGCTTGTCGGCATCCTGAAGGCGGCAGGCAAGGAGATCGTCGAGTTCACCGGCGTCATGTCCAACCCGACCTATGCCAAGGTGCAAGAGGGTGCGAAGCTCGCGCGGAAGCACAACGTTGACTTCATCCTTGCCGTCGGCGGCGGCAGCGTCATCGACTGTTGCAAGATCGTCTCGGCACAGGCGAAGCTGGACGAGGATATTTGGGAGTACGAATACGGCGAGCACAAGCAGCCCACTGAGCTCATCCCGATGGGCGCGGTGGTGACGGCATTCGGAACGGGTGCGGAGATGAACAACGGCGCGGTCATCACCCACATGGACAAGATGCTCAACTCCGCGCTCTGGGGCGCGTTCTACAATTTCGCCATCCTCGACCCCGCGTACACGATGACCATGCCGATGAAGCAGGTGATCTCCGGCGCGTTTGATACGCTATCCCACTGCATGGAGACCTATTTCGGCTCGCCGAAGGAGGACAACCTTTCCGACGAAATCAACGAGGCGGTCATGCGCTCGACCATCAAGAATCTCCGCGCGCAGATCGCCAATCCCGATGATAAGGTCGCCCGCAGCGAGCTGCTTTGGGCGGCGGCGATGGGCGAGAATGGTATCCTGAAGATCGGCAAGGCGACGGACTTCCAGTGCCACATGATGGAGCATCAGCTCGGCGCGTACACCGACTGCAACCACGGCATGGGGCTTTCTGCGATGCACGTCCAATATTACCGCTATATCGTGGAGAAAGGTGCGGACAAGTTCGCCAAATACGCCGAGCGCGTCTGGGGCGTCGATCCCGCGGGCAAGAGTGAGCTGGAGATCGCGAACGAGGGCCTCGACGCGCTGGAGGCGTTTATCAAGGAAATCGGTATGCCGTCCAACTTCCGCGAGCTGGGTATCCCTGACGATCTGCCGTGGAAAGAGATCGCGGACAGCGTGACGCTGACGAGCGGCGGGTACGGACACCTGACGCACGAGGACGTGCTGAAAATTTTTGAAGCGTGCCGATAAGGAGAACGATGATGGACTATTTGACTTTGAATACGGGCGCGAAAATCCCCGCCGTCGGTTTCGGCGTATTTCAAATCCCTGACCCTACCGAGTGTAAGCGCGTTGTACTTGACGCGATCAAGGTGGGCTATCGCTCCTTTGACACAGCGGCGAGCTATAGGAACGAGACCGCGCTGGGCGCGGCGGTCAGGGAGGCAATCGACACAGGCCTCGTCAAACGCGAGGAGCTGTTCATCGCCTCCAAGCTCTGGGTGCAGGATTCGAGCTATGAGGGCGCGAAGTTCGCCATCCAAAGCTCACTTGACAAGCTGGGGCTCGACTACCTCGATCTCTATCTGGAGCATCAGGCGATGGGCGACTACTTCGGCGCGTGGCGCGCGATGGAGGAAGCCTATGAGGACGGCAAGCTCCGCGCCATTGGCGTCGCGAACTTCTTCCCACATGTACTCACCAACTTCTGCGAGACGGTGAAAGTCATCCCCGCCGTCAATCAGGTGGAACTGCATCCGTTCTTCACGCAAGAGAATGCCCTCGCGGTGATGAAGGACTACGGCGTCGTGCCGGAGGCGTGGGCGCCGCTGGCGGAGGGCAAGCACGGCATTTTCTCCCATCCGCTGCTGACGGAGATCGGCGCAAAGTACGGCAAGACCGCCGCGCAGGTGGCGCTCCGCTGGAACGTACAGCGCGGCGTGGCCATCATCCCGAAGTCGACCCATGTGGAGCGTATGAAGCAGAACCTCGCGGTGCTTGATTTCAGCCTGACGGACGATGAAATGGCACAGATCGGCGCGCTCGATCTCGGCCACAGCGAAATCATCAATCATTTTGACCCGAACATTGTCAAGTTCTGCCTCGGGCGGAAAATCCACGACTGATACGAAAGGGATCATGCGATGAGCAAGAAAGTGTTGATCCTCTCCGGCAGCCCGCGCAGGGGCGGAAACTCCGATCTGCTGTGCGACGAGTTCCTGCGCGGCGCGTTGGAAGCCGGTAATGACGCGGAAAAGATTTTCATCCGCGGCAAAAAAATCGCGCCCTGCGCCGCCTGTTACTACTGCAAAGACCACGACGGCGCGTGCGCCATCAAGGACGATATGGCGGAGGTGCTGGACAAGATGCAGGCCGCCGACGTGATCGTCATGGCGAGCCCGGTCTATTTCTACTCCATCGACGCGCAGATGAAAGCGGTCATCGACCGCTGCGTGGCGCGGTGGACGAATATCCCCAATAAAGAGTTTTACTACATCATGACCTCCGCCGAGGACAGCGACACGGTCATGGACTGCACCCTCGAATGCTTCCGCGGCTTCGCCGCCTGTCTCGACGGCGCGGTGGAAAAGGGCGTGATCTGCGGCAAGGGCGTCTATGAAAAAGGCAGTGTGCAGAGCAAGGCTGTCATGCGCGAGGCGTATGAAATGGGAAAGGCGGTTTGATGATCAAGGCCATGAAGATCAAACGACTTTGGAGTATGCTGCTGGCGACAGCGATGGCTTTTAGCATCGCCGTACCGACCCTTGCGACCGACGATACCGGTTACAATGACGTGAAAGCGACGGACTGGTATGCCTCCGCCACAAAGTACATGAAAGACGCCGGACTGATGACGGGTATGGACGGCGGCTTCAACGCGGACGGCCCGTTCACCCGCGCGCAGCTCGCCACGGTACTCTACCGCATGGCGGGCAGCCCGACTGTGATAGGCGAGGACAGCTTCTCTGACACAAGTCCTGACGCATGGTACGCAAGCGCGGTGACGTGGGCAGAGCAGAACAACGTGGTGAACGGCGAGTACGGCAAGTACAATCCCGAGAACCCGACCACGCAGGAGCAGCTTGTCACGATGCTCTGGCGCGACGCGGGCAGGCCGGAGAGCGCGGGCACGCTCCGCGAGGACACTTCCGAATACGCACGCGAGGCGGTCCGCTGGGCGAGCGCGGAGGGCATCCTCAAGACGAATGCCGGATACACGTTTACACCAAAGGCTGCTGCGAGCCGCGCGCAGATCGCGGTGATCGTAACGCAGTACCTGCAATTAAAGAACAGCGGCAAGTCCCCCGTCACGACGGAGAAGAAAGCGCTGGTCGTCTATTTCAGCGCGGCGGACAACGACGGCATCGATGCGGTCTCGTCGGCGACGGTCGTTGCGCATGAGGGAAAGGAGTACGGCGCGGCGCAGCTTGCGGCGAAGTTCGTCGGCGATCACACCGGCGCGGACGTGTCCGCCATCGTGACCGAGCAAAGTTATCCCGCCGAGTACAACGCGATGGCGGATATGGCAAAGGCGCAGCGCGACAATGATGAGCGGCCCGCACTTTCGAGCAAGATCGAAAACCTTGCAGACTACGATACGGTGTTCATGGCCTATCCCGTCTGGTGGTACACGGTACCGATGCCGATCTACAGCCTACTGGACGAGTACGATTTCAGCGGCAAGACGATTATCCCGGTCATCACACACGAGGGCAGCGGCGACGGCGGTACTCTCTCGGTACTCCGCGCCGAGGAGCCGGGCGCGACAGTGTTGGAAGATGCTTTTGTAAGTCGCTTCGGTGCCGTACCGGCTCAGAAAGCGGATGTGGAAAGCTGGCTGGACGGGCTTGCGGAGTATTGGAAATAGGCGTGACGCGAG